>DDLU01000119.1 GCA_002340305.1 Desulfovibrio sp. UBA2564 | reverse complement strand
TCGAATCCTTCCTGCCCCGCCACTTGGAAATCACAGGGTTACAAACGAAAGTTTGTGGCCCTTTTTCTTTTGTAAGCAAGCGATGGGTAAGCGGATTATGTAAAAATGACACCTCATTTACTTCCGGCATTTCCCTATTTGATTCAAAGAGCAGATAACTACACAGTCGGCATGATAAGCTCAAGGATAAAAAGTTCTCGTCCCCTAAGACTTCACAATCCTGAATTTCTTAATCCGTGTAGCAAGAGTTGTCGGTTTTAAGCCCAGTACCTTGGCGGCACCGTCCGGGCCGTAAATTTTGCCATGGCACAATTTCAAGGCCCTTTCGATATTACTTATCTGCAAACGGACCATCTGTTCTTCAGTAATAACTTGATTATCCATATTCGGAACGCTTTCATCAAAAGACTTTGGGGCTTTGCCGGCTTCACGATTGCCAATGTTTAAGACCGAAGAATCAGAACCGGAAGTAATGGCAAACCGCTCTACAATATTCTGAAGCTCACGTATATTTCCGGGCCATGCATACCCGGCGAGCATTCCGAGCTGTTCATCTGAAAACTTGAACACGGAACGATTCATTTCAGTCAGCGATTTTCGCAGGAAATGATTCGCTAAAAGGGCTACGTCTTCCCCCCTTTCACGCAGCGGAGGAACATCGATCGGAAAAACATTAAGTCGGAAATATAAATCTTCACGGAATCTTCCGGCCTCAACTTCCTTTTTCAAATCCTTATTTGTTGCCGCGATGATTCGTACATCTACTTTGCGGGTATTTTCCTCACCGACACGTTCATATTCCCCCTCCTGCAACACACGCAGCAAATGGGCCTGCTGTTCAAGAGGTATTTCCCCTATCTCGTCAAGGAAAAGAGTTCCCTTGTGGGCTGCTCCGAATTTCCCGGTTCTATCGCTTAAAGCTCCGGTAAAGGCCCCTTTCACATGCCCGAAAAATTCACTGGAAAACAAATCCTTGGGAATGGAAGCGCAGTTGACTTTAACCAACGGTTTGTCCTTGCGCGCGCTACGCTGATGCAGTTCGCGGGCAACAAGCTCCTTACCCGTGCCGGACTCACCAAGCACGAGTACACTGGCATCAGTTCCGGCAACAAGATCAATCTGCCGGATAATCCTCTTAAGCATCGGACTTTGCCCGACAAAACCGCCGTAAGATACCGTATTCGCGAGTTCTTCACGCAGATAATCATTCTCCGCTTCAAGCCGCTTCTTAAGCTCCTCAATCTTTTCAAATGCCCGGGCATTGACCAGTGCCGCGGTGGCATGGTTGGTAATAATACTCAGGATATCCAGCGCAGGTTGTTCAATGGGGCTTTTGCTAAAGACTGCCAGTACCCCCATTACTTTCCCGTGATAGCTCATCGGCTGTCCGGCAAATCCGCGAATACCTTCCTTTCTGGCCCAATCGGGGTCAAGTATCCACTTTGAATCGCGAGTAATTGACTTAACAATAACCGGAGTGCCGGTAGCGGCGATATGCCCTACTTTTCTGGCACCAAGCGGAAATCTTTTATGGGCACCGTCAAGTCTGGTCCAGTCGGCTTGTGGATCATGTACGGACTCTCCGGCACTGGCGACTAAATGCAAACACTCTTTTTGGGAACGGCATTCATCACGCAGTTCACATTCAGGGCAAATATCAGCATCCTTAAGCAACCATATCCGGGCTAAAGAAATATTTTCGAAAAGGGAAAGACGATCAACGATGAGCGAAAACAACGCCCCGGTTGAACGTTGCTGCCCCATATCGAGCAGGAGGGATTGAACCTGTTCATTTCTGAAATGAAAGATGTTTTCGGCAACCATGACCATGGTATTAAACATAATCACCTCAACTGACAATCAAAATGGCAACAGAGCAGGATTAAAGGCAGGAGCGGAACATGTTTTCGAGGATGGTAGGTATATTCCTATTGATAACACAGCCATTTCCGCCCCTGCCTTTTTATTCACTAATTTCAAGCCCTCCGGTTTAGGTATTTCTCGTGAGAAAAAAATAGTGATGGCAACCGAGGAAAAATATCCCCGGCAACATAAATGCGATTCCCAAAAATTCTAAACTGCTACAGGCCGGGCCAAAGCTGAGTATCAGCGTTCCGACTGCACAGAACAAGCAGCCGAGTAGCTGCGATTTCTCCATACATAAACCGGCAGTATATTTTTGATTGTCAGCATCCTTTACGGGAAATTCAAACCAGCACCTGTTCCAAATAAGAGAAAAAACAACGATGATTGTTGCCCCCCAAACCATGTTAAAAGGCAACACATCCCACTCTACCGGAAGAGGTAATATGGACGGGATCGCAGCTGTTGCTGCTGCTGGAGGATGATCGGCATCAAATATCTGCATCAGGATGCTTGCCAAGAGCACAGAAATACCAAGCTTAAACACTACTGCATATTCATAACCGCCTCCAGGAATGCCTCCGGCCCAAGCCCCGAATACTCCGCAAAGCGAGGCAATGAAATGCCCTACAATCACTGGTTTGGGACGGGCCACCCGCAAGTAAGGACAAACCGCAACAATAAAACAACTGGCTGCAAGGGGCGGATATAAAACCGCAACACCTGTTGTAATTGAAAGAAAAGCAACTAACGCAAGAATCAGCCCTGCCCCCAGTGACCCCCAGATTACCCGGGCTGGAGAGATTATGCCCGGACGGTAATATTCTGTAGTAAAGGCACCACGCTTAACCGGGCTGATCCTGATCTGCACAGACTCAGAATTGTAAATCATCATAGGCTCCATGAACTCCAGACTCCGGTAACCCGGCTTGATCCTAATGGCATTGCCTGCCTCCGGTCATGTGGGACTAAATGACCGAAGGCAGACCATACCGCTGTTGCCTGCAGGCAATCATGAGTGAGGTAGTTTAGAATGAGGTTTTACATTGTCTTGAACGAATTAACGCCAGCAGATATTTGAGCGGGCTTCGTCAAAATCTTTAAGGATCATCTCCGCAACTTTCTCCGGGTCAGTATGAACATTCATACAGGAGCCGAGCAGTTCCTTGGTTCCCTTGTAGAGAAACTCCTGAACATTGCGGGAGCCTTGAACCGGAGCATGTACGCAATGGTAAGAGTTGAAACCGAGCATGCGAAAAGCCAGTGCTGCGCCAACACCCTTCTCATTTGACCATTCCGGCGTGACTTCGGCAAAAGGTAGATCTTTCATGTGTCTCCCTGTGTACTTGGCAATCTCACGGAACACGGAAACGGCATGTGCGTTATCAATGCATTCCCCGAAATGCCAGACAGGAGGCATCTTGGGTCCGAGGAACCGGAGCAGCTTCTCGCCGCACTTTTCCTGTCCTTTCACAGAGCAATAGCCTAACTTTGCCATGGGGAAGGAGGCGCACCCGTTGGTGAAGACCAAAACATTATTTTTGAGCAGAATGTCAACGATATCAACAATGGATTTCTCAAAGACAACCCGTGTGTTGGTACATCCGGCAAGATTGATAATTCCTTTGATCTTGCCTTCAATCAGTGCTGAAGCAATGGTGGACAGAGAGCCGTAACGCTGGTTCAGGGTCTCAAGGTTGAAGCCTACTTCGGCCTCTACTTCATGTTCAGGAATATGCCGTTTAATATCCTTGCGATTCTCGAAGCTCTCAATTGCGCGGGTCACGATACGTTCTGAAAGCTCAGGCAGCTTATCGAGATCGGTGAGATCACGCTTGTAGCCGATGTGCTCCGCTCCGGGGAGGCGGTTGGATTCATTGGTAGTCACGACAACAGTCTTGTAGCAATTAGCCACATCCATGATGCCGGGAAAAATTTCCTGAATATCCGCCAGCCAGAGATCAAGGGCACCAGTTGCCACAACCAACTCGGAACCGTTGGCATTAGACAAGGGAATAACCCCGCCCAGTCTGTACAGGGAAGAAAGACCGGAACAACAAATTCCATAGAATTGAATTCCTGTAGCACCAGCTTCCTTAGCCATTTTCTGGAACTTCTCACTACGTGCGGTTTTAATGACTTCCATTGCCATCTGGGGAGCATGCCCGTGCACTGCGATGTTTACAGTGTCGGTCCTCAGCACACCAAGATTGGCTTTAACCGTTGTCCGCTGCGGTACGCCGTAAAGACAATCACTCGCAATCGAACCACCGACAACGCTGTTCATGGAAAAGGCCACTCCCAGCCGCATAAATTGATCCATAGCTTTACGCCAATCACCCTGCGTTCCTACGGTGGTCTGGTGCAATGCTTCAAAAACCTCGTGGTATGAACCGACAGGAATTACGTCTAATTCCTCCCAGACGAGCTTACGCTCATAAGTTGCCACAGCTTCAAGGGTTTTATGCTTTCCGGGAACTGTTCTGCTTAAGTCTTCCAAAAGAATATCTGCCACCTCCCCTGCAAGTTCCTGAACGCTCTTGGTCTTAACGTCCAAACCAAACATATCCGCAACAGCCTTAACTTTCTTTACACCTATGATGGGCAGATTCACATCGCCTTCAGCAGCTTTCTTCAGGGTAAGAATAATTTCCCTGGCCCGTGCACCGTGTGCGGCAACCCCTCCGGCAGCGGCGCGAACCATGTTGCGGGCAACGATCAGGTCAGCGTCAGCACCACAAGTTCCACGAGGCGAACGTTCTGTAATCTTGCACGGCCCAAGTGAACAGATTCGGCAGCACACCCCGGCCAATCCGAAAGTACAGTGAGGCTTTTGCTTATCAAAACGGTCAAAACAGTTTTCAACCCCACAATCATCCATATATTTAACCATCTCCCGCACAGCCGGGTCTGGTGCCTGCTCCATAACATCCTGCTTACTGGCGAAAGATTTCTTGTATTCCCTTACCGCATCCTTGTAGTCGGTAAAGTTGGGATCATGGTGACCGTGTGAATGATCATAGGAATGTTCTGACATTTAGTACTCCTCACTGACTTGCTATTTGCGGCTGTTGATTGCGCTTTACATTCGTTTCCGAAACAAATGTGAAGCGGATTGAATTCAGTGAGTTTTAAAAGGCAAGCGTAGTGCCAAAGGCTAAAGAATTGAAAAAATATTATTTTAATTAACTTTTTTAAAACCAACGCAAAACATAAGCACGGTATTACGTTGATTTTAACGAAATACCGTGCTCATCAACAACAAAATTACGTTGCATACAACGATATGATTAAGACTACACATGCGTGCCAGCAGTCAAAATCCGATAGGCATAAACAACTGGCAATGGTCGGACGCTGAAAGTTTGCAAAGCCCGATGCGTATTGGTATAAATAATGCTTATGTCAACCACAATCCTCAACTACCGCCATTCGGATATCATATTTAAATATGATGACACTCCAAGAACTATTCTTGTAAAGATACATGCTGTAAATTAAGTCAGACATCCATAAAATTAACCAAATAAACGAGAAGGGAACGACCTATGCTTAATTTCAAGGTAAACGAAGACCGCTGCATCAGATGCGGAAAATGCATCACCGACTGTCCGCCAATGTGCATCTCCATGCAGGAGAGCGATTTCCCGGTAATTCAGGATGAGAATAAATGTATGCGCTGCCAGCACTGCCTCGCAGTCTGTCCAACTGCTGCCATTTCCATAATGGGCGCAGACCCGGACAACAGCATTGAACTTAAATACGAACTGCCCACAGCGCACTCCATGGAAGCCCTTATCAAAGGCCGCCGCTCTGTCCGCAAATACAAAAAGAAAGCTCTTGAAGAAAAGACAATCAGGAGACTGCTTGAAACTTCATTTCATGCCCCCACAGGCGTAAACGCACAGGGTGTATTTTTCACCGCCACCACCACAGCGGAAGCAACAGAAGAACTGCGTAAAGAAATCTACGCCAAGGTTGGAAAGCTGCTCAGTAATTCCGATTACGATGAAAACGATATGCGCTTCCAGTACATGAACATGTCCCACAAAGCATATACCAATCATGGCATGGATATCATTTTACGCGATGCACCGCATATCCTCATTGCCAGTGCTCCTAAAACTGTCCCCCTGCCCAAGGAAGACTGTCTTATCGCCCTGACCACATTTGACCTTCTGGCCCAGAGCATGGGCGTTGGTTCTCTCTGGGACGGCATGCTTAAATGGTGTGTTGATGATTTCTTCCCCGAACTAGGACAAAAACTCGGCGTTCCTGAAGATCATCAGATCGGCTACACAATGGTTTTCGGCCACCCTGCAGTGCAGTACCACCGCACAGTTCAACGCACCCCGCCTGAATTTAATCTTGTCAGCAAACTATAAATCATGAATAAGGGGCCTCTTTCGAGGCTCCTTTTCTTTATTGCCGCCTCATGCATCAAGTGCTATCAAACGCTTCAAGTGTAATGAACCAAATATGAGGCAAGCATGGATTACATAGAATACATTGATAGAAAATCCGGGGAGCTGCGTAAAGAGATTGTCCCCGGAGAGCAGTGGCTAAAATGGCTTTACCACAACCCATTAGGTAAACTGGCCCTGCATGCTGTGGTTAAACGGAAATTTGTTTCCGATTGCTACGGCAAACAGATGGATAATCCATCCTCCAAAGAAAAGATTCCGGGATTCGTAAAAGACCTGAATATTGATATGGATGAAGCGATTCGACCTGTTGAGGACTTTAATTCCTTCAATGACTTCTTCATCCGCGAACTCAAGCCTAAAGCGCGTCCTGTGGACGAAGCACCGGACAGCATTGTCTCCCCGGCAGATGGTAAGATGCTGGCATTTGAGGGGATCAGAGGATTGGATTCTTTCTTTGTAAAAGGACAGCAGTTCTCGCTCGATAAATTCCTGCAAAACAGCGTGCTCAGCCGGAAATACGAATACGGCACCCTGCTGATCATTCGACTTGCACCTGTAGACTATCACCGCTTTCATTTCCCGGCTGATGGCAAAATTTCTGCATCAAGCCTGATCAACGGTAATTACTTCTCAGTTTCCCCCTACGCAGTAAAGAACATGCTTAGCGTATACTGGGAAAACAAAAGGGAATGCAGCACCTTGAAAACTAACGATGCAGGCGACATTCTTCTTTGCGAAGTAGGCGCGACCATGGTCGGTGCCATCGAACAGAACTACACACCCGACAGTGATGTAAAAAAGGGTCAGGAGAAAGGATGGTTCAAGTTTGGCGGATCAACTGTGATCATGCTGCTTGAAAAAGATAAAGTTCAGATTGACGCCGACATACTCAAAAATACCGCAAACGGTTATGAGACAAGCGTCAAAATCGGTGAGCGCATAGCAATAGCCAAGTAGTAATTCAAATAAAGTGGGGATTGTATGGGCAGTCATACGATCCCCACTTTATTTGAAAAGCTAAAACATACATTCGTACACGATTATATTGTTTTGATTTGATCAAGATGTTATTCTTGCAGAGACTTAACTTTAAGCTCAAAATAATATAACAATAGTTATCTCTAAAAAAGAAAACCAACTCAAAAACTGTACTAAGTTCCGGGGAGAGAATCTATGAAAGAAAGATTCGCAAATATTTTAAACATATTATGCTCGCTATTTCTTTTCTTCACCTACAAGAAAAGAACATCCCCTGCGGCACTCCCCGTCTGTACCTGCAAAGAAGATCTTGCCTGCCCTGCGCCTATATCCGGTGGCAAATGCAACATCGATATTGGTAAAAATTCATTCACGCTTCATCAATGCAAAATCTGCGGTGGCGTAAGCGCCTGCCCTCAAAAAGATTTCCAAAATTTCCTCACCACAGCGTCAGAACAGCAAAAAAAGATTTTTATTGAGAAGTTCTACAGCTGCATGCAAAGCCCTTTATAGTTACTAAGCTTCAATTCGCTCGCAAAACAGGCACGAGGACTCTGACTCATGCCTGTTTTTTATTTTAACTACCCAAAGTATATTCAATAATTAACATTTAAGACTTGATCGTTACCGAAAATTTCCGGTAATATTTGAAGACATTAATTTGTTAAATTCAAATCAGGAACGACCAATGCAAACCAAAAATTTTCACATATTCCAAATTATAGTGATCTTTTTCGCCTTTCTCCTGCTGAAAGCACCACAAAACGCGGCAGCTCAAGAAAACGCATCCATTCCAATAGCTATAAAAACTCTATCTCTTGTGGATCAACAAACCACTCAATCTGAAACACTGATTAATCTCATCCAATATAAAACCACGCTGGAAAAACAAATTGCAGAAACTAAAAAAGAACTAAAAAAGACCACCCACCAGATGGACAAGGAAGTTCTATCTGCAAAACTTAGAGACCTCAAAGCACAACTCAAAAACGTCCGCGAAAATTTCGTAAAAGTAGCTACCGGGCTTGATCTCGCTGTTTTCGATGAAACCGCGCAACGGCATTTCGTTTGGAAAGAAGAAATTGAAACTCTTGTTCGCCCTCTGCTTCAAGAACTCAAAGAAATGACAAAACGCCCTCGTCAAATTGAGCGTTTAAAAACCAAAGTTGCATATTTCGAAGGCAGACTGCCAAGAGCGGAAGAAGCGGTCAAAAACATCAATGCTTTGATTGAAGCAAGCAAATCGCCGGTACTTAAATGGGAACTTGGTCTTCTCAAAACAGATTTTGAAAAACGACTGACCAACATCGATAACCAGCTTGATGTTGCCCGTTTTGAACTCAAAGAACTTACCAAGGAGAAGCGGTCCTTTTACGAATCCACCAAAAAGGTAATGGCTGTGTTCTTTAAGAGTCGTGGCAAGAATATTCTTATCGCCATTCTTACATTCTTCGGTGTGTTCTTCTTTTTCCGTTTTGTGGATCGCATCTTCAAGAAAATACACCCTGCTTTCAAAAGCAAAGAACGCCCTTTTTACATCCGCTTAATCGAGATAATACTCTTTATCTTCACGGTTATCACCGCCACTACAGCCTCCCTTTTCTCTCTATATATTTCCGGCGATTGGTTCCTGCTCAGTATCGCTATCATCTTCCTTCTCGGTGCAATATGGACTGCCCGTGAAGGTTTTACCCATTACTACGAACAGGTAAAACTAATCCTTAACCTCGGCTCCGTGCGTGAAAACGAACGCGTTACATATAATGGTGTTGCATGGCAGGTTGAACGGCTGGCCCTTTTCGCAAAACTGCGCAACCCGGCCCTCAGCCCCAGCAGAATCAGGCTTCCCATCGGAGAGCTGGAAGAAGTTATCTCCCGTCCGGTCGGCAAGAATGAACCGTGGTTCCCCTGCATGATCGATGACTGGGTCATTCTCTCTGACGGGGTTCGCGGCAAAGTCATCAGCCAGTCCCCGGACATGGTAGAACTTATCCAGCGCGGCGGTGCTTACGTGACCTACCGGACCTCGGATTTTCTGGGACTCAACCCTAAGAACCTGTCCCGCAATTTCCGTATCAAGTCAGTATTCGGTATTGACTACGCCCATCAGGCAGACTGCACTTCCACTATCCTCAAGCAGGCTAAAGAGTTCATCGTCGCCAAGCTTGAGGAGGACGGTTATACCAAGCATGTTCTCAATCTAAATGTAGAATTTGAATCCGCTGCCGCCTCATCGCTTAATCTGGTCATTATTGCTGATTTCCACCGCGACATTGCTGAGCTGTACGGAAGATTAAACCGTGCTTTGCAACGCTACAGTGTGGATGCTTGCACCCATTTCGGATGGAATATCCCTTTCGACCAATTGGTGGTTCACAAGGCAGAATAGAACTTACAAGGGGTGTCGAGTTATGCGGCACCCCTTTTTCATGTTTGCCATAAGACGATTTTCACTTTAAAGACAAATCCATGTCCAGCCAACAAAACATACGCTGCATCCTCATCGATGATGAGGTCCCGGCCCTTGATGAACTAAGCTTCCTTCTTTCTGATTTCAACGACATCGACATCATCGGCACTGCCACTTCCGCCACCAAAGGCATCAAACTCATTGAGGAAAAGGAACCGGATCTTGTGTTTCTGGATATCCAGATGCCCGGTAAAAACGGATTCCATGTTTTACACGAGATAATGCAACTTCCTGAGCCGCCTCTGGTTATCTTTGCTACTGCATACGATGAATACGCTCTGCAGGCATTTGAAGAAAACGCCGTAGACTACATTCTCAAGCCTCTCTCACGTGAACGGCTGGGGAAATCCATCGAGCGCATTCGTTGTCTTGTCTACGCCAACTGCGAAGAAAAGGTCGAAATGCCGGACATGAATGCCCTACTCAACTCCATGGGCATCGGCACCAAAGTTCTACGTATTTCAGTTGAAGCCAGCGGCAGGATTCTGCTTCTGGAACCTTCTGACGTGATCCTTTGCCGGGTCGAGGACCGCAAAATCATGACTTATACCCATAAAGGCGTATTTCCCTGCTATGGCGACAAAACCCTCGACAAGCTCGAAGAGCGGTTGCAAGGACAACCATTTTTCCGCACCAGCCGGGGAGAGATGGTCAACCTGACCCATGTACGAGACTTTGCGCCGTGGTTTAATGGAAAATACGTGGTGACAATGAAGCATATTGATGAACAGGAAATTATTATCAGTAAAGGCCGCGTTAAAGATTTTCGCCAGCGTTTAGGGTTGGCCTAAGATGCCTCCCCAGACCCCATCC
>DDLU01000207.1 GCA_002340305.1 Desulfovibrio sp. UBA2564 | reverse complement strand
CTCTTCAAAAACTTTTAGTTTGGCTTCGCCGTTGGGTATGGGAATTTACGCAATATATTTGGAGGTACTTATGAACTGGATGAAAAAAGTAATTTTTGTGCTTTGTCTGGTAATGGCTCTGGCTGTTGTTTCCGGTTGTGACAGCGATGACGGTAGTGCTGAGAAGCTGGGCAAAAAGTTTGATCAGGCCATGGAAGATGCCAAAGATAAGATGGATGACATGGGTGATGATGCTAAAGACACATACGAAGACATGAAGGACAAAGCCAAGGAAGCTATGGATAACTAGCCTTTGCTTGTTGAGTCCATTAATTTGCGATTTAAACCGTCGGCCCGTTTGGTCCGGCGGTTTTCTTTTGCACAGGGTATGGGAATTGACTTGTACTTGGTTCAGTGCTTCATTGAGTCTTTTGAATAACCGTACCATTTGGAGGAAATAAAATGGCTGAATATACATACGAAAGTCTGGAAGCATTGCTCAATGAAAAGCTCGGCGACGACATGCCTGAAGGGGCAATGGAAGATATCCACAAGGCCCTGAAGATCACCGAAAAGATGGAAGAAGAGGGCTGGAAATTTCAGCTCGAAGATTTAAGCCGAGGCAGCATGACTGAAACCGATTGGCGCGCAACACTCAAGAAAGACGGTAAAGAATATGCAGGTCAGAGTGATCATGCGGCACTGGCTGTTTGTGTTGCTGTGGCGGATTCAATTGTGGGGTAAAGTTGGTTGAAAATAATAATTAAGCCGCCGATACGTGCGTTTCGGCGGCTTTGAGTCATACGTTAAAAAAATAAGTGCTCTTCTCTTTGTTTTACATATACAGCGACTAGGGAATCTATTTGATTTATTAGGTGAGGAGGAACTTCATAGTAGCTGTTAATCGTTCCATTCTCGCGTTCCATCTGAACATATCGTGTATATATATCATTGAGTTCATTTGCAAGTTTGGGATTACCTACTGTGTTTGATAAGCAAATTGATTTCATCAATTTGGCCCGTGAAATCATTTCAGCCATTTCTACCTCCTTTGTCCTAAAATTTTTGAGCAAAATTTATAGTTGTTGCAATATCTTTGTAGTCAAATTGTTTCATGCTTTGAAAAAATCTTTCTGTCACAGAGCGCAATGATTTGTCAAATCTAGTATGACATAAAAATTTAAAAAAATCGATATGACTTAAATGGTCTTCAACAGAGATGGTTAATGAAAGTAATGGTTTGTCTCCCATTAGTGGACGCGAAAATGCAATAGTTAAAAAGTCTTCCCATTGTCCTTTTGGAGCAATTGCTTTAGATTTATTGAGTGAATATATCACAGGTTTTCCACCTTTGTCATTAGAATATCCAATTAATGATCCTTCCAGTGGGATATCAGAGATGGGATGTGTGTATTTTTTTTTGGCGGAACCATAGTGTGCAGTTATGCTTTTATATGTAAATTCAGATTTTTGTATTCTGATGCAGACTCTTGTTCCATGACCAAACATGAGGTGTTCATTTAATGTCATAGAAATATCTTGAAGATATGAAATGGTCGTCAGGTATAAATCTTTGAATGCAAGTGAGTCTTCGGGTTCTTTTTGTGGGTTTAACAATTCGTCAAGCCACAAATCTGTTGCCTTAGATATCAATATAAGTGTTGTTGTAACTCGCCCATGGAATGATGCACATTTATGTACACCCCCAGAAAGAATGGGTACAGATTCTTCACTAATGACATTCATAAGATGTCCATTATGTGACTCAAGAAGCTCGACTTCTTTTTGCTTTAATTCTTTTCTATGATTTTCCAGTTCTTTTTCTTTGTTTAAATTTTCTTGTTCTTTTTCAGAAATTTTATTTTTATCTGCTTCAATAGTTTTTTTTTGTTTTTCGATATCTAAATGTTGTTTCGCTACACCAAACATTAGGTGCGAAAATGTTAGGTTATTCCCTTTGACAGATTTATATAGCATGAAAAACATGATGCTGAATGCTATAAAAAAGCCGATAAGATTTGATAGTAAATCGTGTTTGTCAATTGTTCCGGAATTAGTGAGGGAATTAATGGCGTAGGTTCCAGCTATTGGGAGGCCACCGAGAACAATAGGGGCAAGTTTGTTGAGAAAAACTTGTGAACTCCATGATAGTAGAATGCATACGAAAATACCAAGTATTGAGCCTGTTAGAAAAGAAATCGTTATTGATATATAATCCAAACTAAGCCTCCCCAAGTTTCATGATGTTAAATCGTTTGATTTTGTTAATACATATGTCTGGTATTGGCAAGTGGATTTAAAAAATTTAGTTGTTTATTAATATTCGTTGCTAAATATAAAATCCCCGCAGTGTGCCCCCCGTCAAGTAGACAGGTATAAAAGCCTCTGCTTTTAAGTGAGAGAAGAATGATTCAATGCAAGCATTATCAAGACAATTGCCTCGGCGAGAGTGACTACCTTTAATTCCAAGAGATTCATTTGCCTGACGATAGTATTTAGATGTGTACTGAAAGCCTTGATCTGAATGTAGTATCGTTTCTTTGTCCGTTGTTCCTTTTAGTTGGCTTATTGTTTCGAGAACCAATTGAAGATTATTTCTTTTGCTCATTTTAAAACTTACAACTTCATTGTTGTGTCGATCTTGAACTGCGGAGAGATATATAAATCCATCTTTTGTCGGAACATAAGTTATGTCTGTAGATAAGTTATGGTTTGTTCTTGTCGCAGTAAAATCGCGTTCTAAAATATTTGAAAAAACACTATTCCCTTTACGACCGAAGTATTTACTTTTTTTACGTATAATGGACTGGATTCCAAGTTTGACCATCAAGCGATAAACACGTTTATGATTCACATTTATTCCTTTTTTACGGAGCGCAACAGTCATACGCCGATACCCATAAATAGGATATTTGAGATGAATCTTGGTCAGAAGTTTTTCGAGTGCCTGATTAAATGAGACTTTAGATGGCGCGGTTCGACTGCGCCATTTATAGTAACTGGAACGTACTAAACCTGAAACGCGAAACAGTATTGCCAATGAATGAATAGAAGACAACTCGCAGATTATTGAAAAAAGATGTTCTAGTCTCCCGCTCCCCATTTTTCGCCGAATCGGGAGCGATACAACTTTTTTAGGTAATCTCGTTCGGCTTTTACGTATGCAAGTTCTTCTTCAATTGAAGAAAATTTTGTGCGCGGACGGCCTTGACCAGAACCTTTTGATTTACCTCTACCATCAGCTAACGATTCTCCTCGCTGGACTTTATACACCCACTCTCGCAAAGTTTTTTTGTCTACAATTCCAAATTCATCGCAAACACTTCGATAGCTTTGATTGCCACTTAGATACATCTCAACTGCTTTTATCTTTAAGTCTTCGCTATACTTTTTAGTTTTGCGGTTGGACATAAAGAATCCCCATCAGATTTTAAGGTTAAGCCTAGATGGGCTTTTTAACCTTGTCCACCTGATAGGGGATTTCTTGCTTTTATATATAGAAAAAAGCTGTGTTTTGTCGAAGAACAAGATATTGATCTTGATAATATATTCGTTATGCTTTAATTTGATTGATGGTCATGAATATGTCTAGAGAATAATAAATGTCGATAGGTTCTTTGGGGGATGAATGTTTTTAGGAAAGGTAATCAATTTCATTGCGGTTGTGGTTTTGATTGTTTCAACAAGCGCAAAAGCTTGGGCTGATGACTATTTGGATCGCTTGATTGAAAGTATGACAACCCGAGAGTTGATCGGTCAGCTTTTAGTTGTGGATGTTCCTGCCGATTCAGCCAACTATCAATATAATCAGCACTTCAGTTTTTTCTTTGAGGAACTGAAAGTCGGAAACATAATGATTAACGGCTATCATGAATTATACAATTATGAATCAAAAAGAGGGGCATACTTAAACCTTCAACGGTTTATCAATTCTGCCCAGCAGACGGCTTATGAATCGATAAATGTTCCGATGCTTGTCTGTGCAGATTTTGAAAGCAACCGCTATTCGTCTATTCGAAAGTCCTCTCTTGCTGTTCCGTCTGCTCTGTCGCTCGCAACAACTCAGAATTCAACTCTTATTGAGTTAGCTGGTAAAGTTGCTGCGAATCAACTTATGGATATTGGCGTTAATCTTATCTTGGGACCTGTTGTAGATATGGATGCGACAGGTATGGGAAGTTCAAAACTCAATATTATGAACAGGTCTTTTGGGGAAACTCCGTTGCTGGTTTACTCGGCAATAAGCCATTTTATTAATGGGTTGAGACAAAATGGGATAGTCGTGATACTCAAGCATTTCCCAGGGGTCGGGCATTCTTCCGGTAGTGTTCATAATGGTGTTCCTGTTTTTACTGGCGGTCCAGATACTCTTAATAAAGAAGGTGAAATCTATGAAAAATTACATGACTATGTGGACGGGGTTATGACTTCCCACCAGACTGTACCCTTCTTGAATAGTGAGAAAGAAGATCCTGTCACCTTCTCTAATTCAGTTGTTAATGGGTTCATAAGAACTAAAGGAGATGTTGTACTTGCTGAGCATAATCTAAGTGGGCTTGGTTATGGGGATAAATTGGTAATGAGTGATGATCTCTCCAGCATGGCTCCTGTCCTGGAATATATGGAGCACCATAAAATGGGCTTTTCCGAAGCTGCGATCGAAGCTTATGAGGCGGGACATGATTTGTTGCTGTTTTCACATATTGAAGTTGGAGGGTTAAGTACTCGCGGAGCTGGCCTGTTTAGGATGGAGGAGCTACAAGCCGTGGTTGAGAAGATGGAACAATATTTTACAGAAAGTGAAGCCCATAAAAATGAGTTGAAAAAAAGAGTTAAGAAAATACTTAAAATTAAGTGTCGATTAGCGAAAAGTTTTGGGGCATGGAATGAAGGTTTTAAGCCATTTTCGAGTCATAGTGAAAGCAATGTTGATCTTTGCGTGAAAGAGAATTCTTGTTTTTCCTCATACGAAGAGTTCATAAATGAAGTATTTAAGCATTCTACGCTATTGCTGAACAAACATGCTGAATATGACCTCAGTGATCTTAACAGGTCTTCAAATATTACTTTTTTTGTTCCTGAAAATGCTATGGATGTTTATAAATCTGCTTTTGCTTCATATAAGGGGGCAGCCTTTTATGCTCTCCCTGAAAAGGATATTTCACAGGAAAAGCTGGATGAAATTAAAGATAGGCTGCTGTTCAGCCTGAAGAGAGACGACAAAGTTGTGCTTAGCTGTTCCAATAGATCGTTAGCTGATGCTGCTCATTATAGCGTTATCAAAAGTAGATATAAGAAAGATAAATTGATTCTCCTTGTCGGAGTTACTCCTAAAATACTAAACGAAGATACTTTGTTGTGTGCAACTGTGATTAATAATTTTTCAGGTCACGAGTTAACCACCAAGAATTTTATAGCTATTTTGAAAGGTGAGCTAAAACCAAAGAATCTTCATAATAATTTACCTATCGGGCTGAATTCGCACTATAAAACGTTGCAACAGGAATTCACTCTCTCTCCGCCAAAGAGTTTCAAAACGTACAATCCTTTTGAAACAACACGCGAAAAAAAATTAAACGATACTATCAAGAGTCTTAAGTTCAAATTACAGCTTGGTAAAATGACCCGTGAAGAGCTACAGTCAGAATTATGTAGAATCAAGCAGGAGTGTGTTGTAGCTATTGAAAATGCTACTCTTAGCAGTGCAGAAAATAAAAAGCTTAAAGATGAGAATAATGTTTTAGGATCAAATTTAGCAAAAGTAGGCATTGAATTTGAAAAAATAAAGTTTTATTTTTTTATAACAATTATTTTTTATAGTGTTTGTTTTGTGTCCTATGTTATAGTCAAGGCTAGGTTGTATAAACGGGGGCTAAGTTCTTTCAAAGGGCAGGAAAAAGCAGAGACTGGTTTCAGTGTAAAGTATAATCCTGTAAAACGTTTGTGTAAATATGTTGATTTTTGTATATATTTCTACAAGAAAAGCGTTTCATCAGTCATTTTTACTTTGTTTGCAATTCTTAGTGCTTTAGGTGGATGGTGGGTGTATTCTTATTATGGAATCGTAGACAATGATCATTTTCTGCAATTGAGTTGTTTTGTGAATAGGTTGCATGAATTGTGGGGTGGGGCAATGGACTTGCTTGATAAATTTTAAAAGTAACATCTTAATTCAGTTATTTGTTGCGACTATCTTTCATCAAAAAATCCCCCCGGAACAACCGTTCCGGGGGGATTTTCAATTTTTCTATGTCGATAACAGCTTAGAACTGTTTTTTCATCAGCTCTGCGAGGTTTGCAGCGGTGAAGCCGTATTTTTCTGCGAGCTGAGCTGCGGGTGCGGATGCGCCGAAGTGGTCGATGCCGAGTACTGCGCCGTCCATACCCACGTATTTGTACCAACCTTCGGGGCGGCCTGCTTCTGCTGCCACGCGGGTGCGTACATTGGGATCAAGTACGGAATTTTTGTATTCCTGATCCTGCTCTTCGAAGATTTCCACGGAGGGCATGGAGACCACGCGGATCTTTTTGCCTTCAATCATGGAAGTTGCTTCGATAGCCATGGATACTTCGGAACCTGCTGCGATTGCGATCATGTCCGGGGTGCCTTCGCAATCTTTAACGATGTAACCGCCGCGCTTAACGCCTTCTTCAACCTGCGGGTACTCATCTTTGCCGAGGACGGGCAGTCCCTGACGGGTAAGCATGAGGGAGGACGGACGTTTTTCCTGCGCCATTGCGATTTCGAGGCATGCAGCGGTTTCGCGTGCATCTGCGGGGCGGAGCACCAGCATGTTCGGGATGAGACGCAGGGACGCTACATGCTCGATGGGCTGGTGGGTGGGGCCGTCTTCACCTACGTAGAAAGAATCGTGGGTGTAGATGTAGATGACCGGCAGGTGCTGCAGGGCAGACATGCGCATACCGTTACGGCAGTAGTCAGAGAAGGTCAGGAAGGTTGCGCCGAAGGGGATTACGCCGCCGTGCAGAGCCATACCGTTGAGGATAACGGACATGGGAAATTCACGGACACCGAAAGCAAGGTTGCGTGCGGTTTTGCCATCGATAGCGAAGTCGCCAACTTTTTTGCGGAAGTTCGCAGTCTGGTTGGAGGGATCGAGGTCCGCAGAACCACCCACAAGAGTGGGCAGAGCGTCGGTGATAGCGTCGAGGCATGCGCCCCAAGCCTTACGGGTTGCAATGGACTGACCTGCTTCGAATTCAGGCAGCTCGAGTTTGATCTCGCCTCGGGGAGTGTTGGCCTGTGCCCAGAAAGCAGCTATTTTTTCATCAGCTGCGAGAGCTGCTTCGCTCTTTTCTTTCCACTGGGCTGCCAGTGCTTTGAGATCGGGGAAACGAGCCTGAAAATGTTCAACGACATCTTCGGGTACGTAGAAAGTTTCTTTTTCAGGAAGACCGAAGCATTTTTTGGTAGCTTCGATTTCTTCGTGGGAAAGCGGGGAACCGTGGGTGGAGTGGCTGCCCTCGCAGGTAGCGGCACCTTTCGCCATTACGGTTTTACCGATGATCAGGGTGGGCTTGGAAGTTTCAGCCTGACCAGCTTTCACTGCTTCACGGATAGCTTCGTGATCGTGACCGTCGATTTCCACTACATGCCAGCACATTGCTTCGAAAACTTTTTTGAAGTCGGTGCAGTCACACTTGCTGGTGGGGCCTGCGAGCTGGATGTCGTTGGAATCATAGTAAACGATGAGTTTGCCGAGTCCCCAGAGACCTGCGAGGGTTGCAGCACCGAGTGCTACAGGCTCCTGAAAGTCACCGTCGGAGGAGAGAACGTAGGTGTAGTGGTCTACAACATCATCGTTGGTGTTGGCGCTTAAGAAAGCCTCCGCGGTAGCCATACCGACACCTACGCAGAAACCCTGACCCAGAGGGCCGGAAGTGGCTTCAACGCCGGGAGTCATGTCGTGTTCGGGGTGGCCGGGGGTGATGGAGTCCAGCTGACGAAACTGCTTGAGATCTTCGATGGTCAGGAATCCGCAGAGGTGCAGGATGGAGTAGAGCAGCGGAGATTCGTGACCTGCAGCCATTACGAAACGGTCGCGGTCAGCCCACTCGGGATTGCTGGGATCGAAGTTAAGGAAGTCCTTGTAAAGAACGTAAGCAAAGTCCGCGGAAGACATGGAACCACCGGGGTGGCCGGAATTAGCCTTGCGGATGGAGTCCATGATCAAGCCTTTGACAACGTTGACCGCTTTCTGGTCCAACTGGTTGTTACTCATTTTTGAGTCCCCTATTAAAAAAGAATGATATTTTATGCAGCATTCATGTTGACGCTAAGCGTCTCACTTCCCTGCCCACTTCCCTGAGCAATGCTGTATAGTGTTATATAAACTAAAGAATCCCGCCTGCAATAATGCTGACGGGATTTTAACTATTTATCGAAAAGATTGATTCTGCGCAGGTGCCGATCACCTTCAAACTCGGAAGTCATGAAGGCGCGGATGATTTCTTCCGCCAAGCCAGGCCCGATCACTCGTTCACCGAGGCAGAGAATGTTCGCGTTGTTGTGCGCACGGGCCATCTTCGCCATGTACTCATTGGTACACATAGCAGCACGGATGCCCTTGATTTTGTTAGCAGCCATGGACATTCCCAGTCCGGTTCCGCAGATAAGGATGCCGGGAATATCTTCCCCGGTAACCATTTCGGCTACTTTTTCGGCATAAACAGGATAGTCGCAGCTTACAGCTTCTTCAGGTCCGGCATCAATAACATCATAGCCCATATCGCTGAGCATTTTGATGGCGAATGCTTTGAGGGTGAAACCACCGTGGTCGGAACCGATTACAACTTTACCGGCCATATCCAGATCTCCCGCGCAGGATGGTTAAAAAACAGTCATGGGCACAACAAAAAAAGAGTTCTGTCGAGAACTTTCCCGCAGAACTATGATTTTCAGGCCGTGCTCAACTCTGTTTGTAACACCCTGTACTTTTGGTTTTTTGGAATCAACCGAGGATTCAAAGTGGTGGTGGGGGGAGGATTC
>DDLU01000077.1 GCA_002340305.1 Desulfovibrio sp. UBA2564 | reverse complement strand
TCGATTCCTGCCGGGGTCACCATCTAGTTCTAAATTGAAGGGTTAACTCATTTTCAGAGTTAACCCTTTTTTGCATTTAATAGCTGTTTTATTGAATCAATTTGAAAGATACATTGCAATACAGGATGATAGTTAAGGTGAAGGCAGGGTGCCTAAGGAAGACTTTACCATGTTTTTTTGCTATGAATAATTAGGCCTAATACTGTATATTTAATTCTAAAGGAGCTGAGAGTGTTCAAATATATCAGGGATTTTTTTCAACCCTTCTTTGGCGAAAAAAATAAGGAATATCCCGCTGTATCGACTGCAAAAGGTACTGCACAAGAAGAAAAGTCTTCATTCGATAAAGAGTCTTTTGATTTGGAAGATATTAGAGTCTATGCACTTTCAACCTGTATCCATTGTAGGAATGCCAAGCGATATCTTGATGAGTGCGGTGTAGAATATAATTGTGTTTATGTAGATGAACTTAATGCTGCTGACCGGAAGAAAGTTGTTGAGGAAATTAAGCATCACAGTCCTACTCTCTCTTTTCCTGTTATTATGATTAAAGGTACTGTGCTGGTTGGTTATAATAAGAAAGAGCTTGCCGAAGTGCTTAAAAAGGAATGGAAAGAATAAATGGATGCCAAGAATCTGTACGCAACTTTGAAGAAAATTCAAGAACCTAAGGGGTATTATTTTAATTCCGATATGGACGCTACAATGCCGATTCTGGAATCGCTAGTCCGTAATAAGGAACGTTACGGTTACATGGCGTGCCCTTGCCGTCTTGCTAACGGTGAACGAAAAAACGACAAAGATATCATTTGCCCCTGCGTCTACCGTGAGGAAGATGTTGAGGAGTACGGTTCCTGTTATTGCACCCTTTATGTAAGTAAAGGATATAATGAATCCACGATCAAAAAACAGGCTGTTCCAGAACGTCGTCCTCTTGAGAAAATTATTTTTTAGTCAGTGCCGTTAGTTGGCTGGAGATGAGGGATAATCGTGCGTCCAAATATATCAATGCGTTATGCGTAAGGGTTAGAGTCGTCTATTCTTCATCTGCTTTGTGTAGTATACAAAGTATCTGAACGCGCTTATTTTCTGAAAGTATCTCAAAAAAATTGGTATCGTAATTGGTTTGCTGTTTAGTGCCCGGTTGCTGGGAATAATTCAGTCTGCTTGAATATTTGGAAGATTTTAAGGTGTATTTATTGTTGTTATGTAAGTGTCATAATTATGTTTTGCTATTTTGGATAAATTTATAACGCACACGCCGATTATTACAAATAATTGTATGCATTTTTTATTTTTGGTAAAATTTAAAACTAATATGTCTTGGTAAAATTTTTGCTGCCCGCTGCACAATAGTCTTTTGATGTTTATTAATTTATTCAAAATATTCGGAGGTTATGATGAGGGGATTGTTACACTATATCACCACAGTGATAATTCTGACGATATATGGTGGAAGAGTCTGTCCTTATCTTGCAAGTCTAGATATTTTAAGTTTGTTTGTACAATTAAGTTTATTCTTTGGCGTAGGCTATGCTGTAAGATTTTGTGTTCTTGAAAAATTTGTTTTTAAAAAAAATTTTGCAAGGCAGGTACGCCTTCAATTTTATACAGAATTTTCAGTGTATGTTATTTTGGGGTTCGCCGCGTTCGCTTATCATTATTTTTATTACGATTTCCCTGCGGTTAGTGGGGCTAAAATCGTATTAGGGACTTTTACGCTGGGAATGTTTGCTGCTGCAGACCTTGCGCTTGAGCGCGAGCGCATTATTGATACTCATTTCCGTAACAGCATGGATGAGATGTCTATTGATGAAGATTATTTCCCGTTGACGCATAAAATGGCACTCGGGGCGGTTTTTTTCAGTTTTTCGATTACCTTCGTACTGTTTTTGGTGATGAGCCATGATCTTAACTGGTTGAAGCAAAATGTAGGCGTTGTCACTGATAATGGAGTGGGCTCTATTCTTAAAGATATCGGGTATGTCATGACCGTTTATCTAGCGCATATCATCAATCTCATAATTTCTTATTCCCGCAATCTCAGGATCTTGTTCGGCAATGAGAATAAGGCCCTGCGGAAGGTGGCAGGGGGGCAGCTCGATGCTTTTGTCCCGGTCAGCACCATGGGTGAATTTGGCGAAATGGCTGTCTATACCAACCGGATGATCGAGAACCTGCGTGCCAGAACTAAAGAGATTGAGCTTACGCAGGCTGTAACAATCGAGAGCCTCGCAACCCTTGCAGAGTATCGTGACCCGGAAACAGGCGGGCACATCAGGCGTACAATGAACTATGTCCGTTTGATGGCGGAGCACTTACGCAATTGCCCCAAATACGGTGAGATGATGGATGACCGGAAAATCAGCCTTATTTATCAATCTGCTCCGTTGCACGATATCGGTAAAGTGGGGGTTCCTGACCATATTTTGCTGAAGCCCGGTAAACTTACTGATGAAGAGTTCACAGAAATGAAGAGCCATCCCATTTATGGCCGGGATACCCTCTCTAAAGCGACAAAGAATCTTGGCAGTACGTCTTTTTTACAATTTGCCATGGAAATCGCCTACACCCACCACGAGAAATGGGATGGGTCCGGCTATCCGCAGGGCCTCAAGGGAGAGGATATCCCTTTGTCCGGCAGGCTCATGGCTATTGCTGATGTTTATGATGCATTGATCAGCAAGCGAGTCTACAAGCCGCCTTTTACCCACACCAAAGCTGTTGATATCATCAAAAAAGATAGCGGTACCCATTTTGATCCGTATTTAGTGGACGTGTTTCTGGAGCTCAATGAAGAGTTCAGGCAAATAGCGATTAAATACGCTGATCTTCCTGAGGAACGTGAGGCTCTGATGAAATAAGGGGCTATCTCCGATACTCTACATCCACAAATTCACCCTCAGCAGGCAGATTCCCACCTTTATCATTACCGAAATTCAGGGAGTTGAATGTCGATTTTGATATGGGGTCGCATTTGCTGTTGTGTTCTTTGCCATCTACGCTCAGCTTTATGCCGCCGGGATTCCATGAGAGGAATATTTTGTGCTCATTTCCCTGCTTCCAGTCTTTGATCTCCTGACCGATGATGGCGGAAGGTTTTCCTTTTTCCCAGCGGATCAGTTGCAGGAAATCCTGTGGGGTCTTTTCCAGATACATGGAACCGATATTCCAGCTTTGTCCGTTAAAGGCCAACAGCATGCGTTGTGTTTCGTCTCCGGCTGACCAGTCCGGGATGAAACTGAATGATAGTTCTCCTGAGATCGGACCGGAAGATTTGCTTTCCGGGGTGACGGCAGTGAAGAATTGATCTTTGCCGGATGCAAAGCCTTTTCCATCCATGTCAGCAGTCCGGCGACCGGCCAGATCGAGATCGTACCAATAGGCAGGGTTGCCTTTGCCGTTTTTATGCAGCGCGGTGGATGCCGTTTCGGTGAACGGGGCTTGGAAGATCATCAAGTCATCGTACTGTCCCGGAGCCGGGAATTTATTTTGATGATCCGCGCCTAAGTGCAGTGTTTTGAAATCCGGCTGGAACGGTTTCGGTAAACCGGAAACAGCGTACTGCTTACCATCCACATCAATTGCTGCTTTCTTTCGTTCCCAGATAATACTTACAGTATGCCATTGCTTGGAAAGCTCAATGGGCGGACCTTGTACCATGCCGCTGTAGCCGTCAGTAAAGAAGATGGCTTGCAGTTGACCTTCCGGGGTTTGTTCCAGAAATACGGACCCTTTGTCCCATTTAGGGCCTTTTGCCATTAGCAGCATGCGTTTAATTTTTTCATCTTTCCATTCTGGTTTGATGCGAAATGAAATAGCACCTTCGCCTACTTTGCTTTTTTCTGCAAACCTGTAGCGGAGTTTAGAATCTGATGCTGTTTTGAATGAATATGTTCCTGTTTGCTCGACCTTTTCGCGCTCAAGAATCAGGCCGTTCGAGAGGCCGGAGGCTAAAGCTGTTGCGGTGTCCGCTTTGATTCCATCATCCCCTTCGCGCAGGTAGTCCTGCATACGACCAGCATCATATTTGGTTGCCCGGATGGATTGGAAATGAACCAGAATCGGGTTGATATCTACGCCTTCTTTGAAATCAACATGCTGTTTGACGAGCCTGTTTTCAGAAAGAAGTGCAGGGACATCGCCACCGGGATCGGAAAAGAACTCATGGGCCTGCACCAGCCAGATTGTATCGTATTTATCTGTTTCACCGCGTAGATCAACATGGCTGAAGGCTTGAATAATTTTGGGATCACCGTCGTCCGGCAGGTAGTAGGTGAATGGTTCGTAAATCCATGGTGCGCTGAGTACCACGGCTTCGCCGGATTTGATTCTTTCCGCGATGAACTGGGCTACCTCGCGCCATTGTTCTTTATCGTAAGTGGAATAGTAAAGCCATAAACTATGCGCTGTGGCAGCTAGAAACATGCCTATTGCCGCAGAGCGCAGGAAGAGTGGCGCAAAGCCGGACATGATCATTCCCAGAAACATGCAGAATCCGGGCAGAAATTGAATCGCATAGCGTTCCACATAAATTGGCGAAAGGATCAGTGAGACAGCGAAAGGTGTAAATACGGCGCAAAGGAACCAAAGCGAGAGGAAAAGCGCGCTGCGGGTTTCCTGAGGTATTTCGAGCGAAGCACTGAATTTTGCGCGTAATGCCGGAATTGATTTAATCAGCACAAATGCGATCAGAACCAAAGCCGCAACGACCAGTGGCAATAAGCCGCCGGCCAGTTGGATAAAAGTACGCCAAGCGGTGATATGGTCCGGGACCATAACCCATGAACCGGGGCCTTCTCCGCCGAGTTTCGCCAGTACCTGTCTAAGTAGAAAATGCATCCACGGGCTGAATATCACCAGTGCGCCGACATTAACGCCCACCCAATTTACAAAACGTTTGAAATGTTCACCGCGTCTGCCTGTCCAATCCACGATGTAATAGATTTGATGGAAGAGGATGATGAACACGGTAAAGGTATGGATATAGAGCATTAAAGCCACGGCGGAGGCATAGTAGGCAAAGTTGGGCTTGTCCTGTTTTTCGATGAATTTGAGTAGTCCGTGGCAGGCCATAAGTATGGCACAAAGCAGCATGGTGTAGCTTCTGGCTTCCTGCGAGAAGTTGATGCCCATGTAGGAAATGGCCATGAACAAGGCACCGAGCAATGCTCCGTTACGGTTCATCAGCCGCATGCCTATTTTATATGTCAGGTGGACTGCCAGCACCCCGAAGATAGCAGAGACCATACGCAGTGCAGTTTCCGAGATACCGAAAATTTCGGTCCAGATATGCATGATGAAAAGATAAAGAGGCGGATGCACATCACGGGCACAATATTTAACGATCTCGGCAAAGCTCTTGGTGGCATAGGCAACGGTCTGACCTTCGTCGATCCACAAGCTTTCGTCAGCGATTCCGTAAACACGCAGAACCGTAGCCAATAACAGGATAGCCCATAAGGAGTAGTCGTATTTCGAGTCTTGTGACATGTGATGCCTCCGGTGGCCCTAAAACTTTTGCTAGGGCTTCGCCACTACGTTTGATTAGACGTTTTTAATCAGTAATGCCTTTCTCAATTTCCAGCATTTTACGCGCAAAATTTAATGTTTCCATATCTGTTTTGAGTGCTTCTTTGATCAGGTTGAGCATTCTGCTGGCGGTTTTGTACCAGTTGTCAGGAGACTCGTTCAGTTCAAGTGCGCCGGGATCGCCTTTACTGCGGGCATAGAGGGCGCGTGCAGGTTCCGGTGCCATTCCTGGCAGATCCTCCCCGTATTGTTCGGCGGATTTGCGTGCAGGGAGGATGTATTTGTTTTTGAGGCGCATGAAATCCGCCCGTTCCGAGGTCAGGTGATGCAGCAGTTCAAGAGCTTCTCTTGGATGTTTGGTGCGTTTGTTGATGGCGTAGCCACGGGTCCAGATGTGATTGACGCGGTGTGCCTCATGCCCCAGCATGGGCAGAAAGCCGACAGTCACATGCTGGGGGCGAACCGGAAAACCGACTTCCTTGGAAAGACTGAGCAGATACCAGACGTAGTTGCCGTTAATGGACATGCCTGAACGCCCGGACCGGAATTCTCCTTCGGCTACAACATGGTCAAACCTTTCGTAATCCGGCTGATTTTCTTTTACTAGAATGGAGAATACCTTGTAGGTGGCAATGTGGGCGGCAAGGCGGTCTTCCTCGTCCTGTCCGTCCAGTACGATCTGGAGCAGGGTGTAGTAAAATTTATAGAGATTGAGTCCTTTGGAAGGGAAGATCAGCCCTTGAATATTATGCTTTTTCTTAATGTAGCGGGTGGCGGAGACCAGTTCCTCCAAGGTCTGGGGAAGTCCTGATTCCGGGAGCAGGTCTTTGCGTCCGTAAAGATATTGTACCCCGATCAGAGCAGGCAGGCCGTATAACTCTTTACCACATTTGTAGCCGATTACAGCTGGTTCCAGAAAATCCATTTTCTCCCGGCGGGGCAGTTTGTTATACCACTTACCGATGGGCAGGAGCAGGCCTTCCTGCGCAAATGATGCCGCCCAGCTTCCGGGCATTTCAATGATGTCATATTGTTCCGCTTCTGGATCGCGCATGCTGCGCAGGGCTTTTTCGCGAATGGTCCATTCATTGTACTCAGGGATGACCGTCACTTTTATTTCCGGGTGCGTTTCCATAAAATCATTGATAGAACCGATATCGGTTCCGTTCTTCTCGAAAACACGGTTCACGTCTCCGTAAACAGTCAGTATGACGGGATTGTCCGGCGTGGGAGATTTGGCACAGCCTGCGAAAATGATGATTAAACACATGAAGAATAATTGGCAGTATTTCATCGATTCCTCCTGTACATGGCGGCTTCAAGGATTAAACCGTTTGTTTCGAGGGTTATAGCTTTATTCGTCTCGCCGTTATCGTATTTCCCAGCCATGAACCCTTTATTCTTGTCGTGTAGGGGAGTTAGTTCCTGCACCAGTTTGCGGGTGTAGGCTGTGTTGTAAAGTGCGTCCCAGCAGAAAGCTGTGGCTGTCGATGCCCAGAAAAGGGGAAGTTGTTTGTCTGAATACGGGCTGAGGCATTGCCATTCATTTTTGCCACTGGAGGTGATGATTGCGCTTTGCGCGCGCCATGGACTGCGGTCTATGCGTCCGGCATCGGCAGCGGTGAGTTTTCCCGTTTTCTGGTAGCGTGCAGCTTGAACTTCGTAGATTGAGCGGATCATGCGGTCCTGCTCTGTATCAGTCCTGCCGAATTCCATGAGCAGCAGTGTGAAAGGTGTGGAAGATATGGCGGGACCTGATTTATTGAACGGAACATTGATACCGTATATCGATTTCGAGCCGAGTTGCGGACGGTAGTCACGCACCCTCCATGCATCAAGTTCCCACAGCTTAAGTGCTTCCGCTGCATAGGAAGGCAGGCCGAAACCAGTCTCGTTTTCAATCTTTTCTTTATTCAAATAGACGGACAGGCTGGTGATATTGGCATCTTTAACCAGCCGCTCTGTGCGCAGACGCAGGAATATTTTGTCGCAGATAGGCTTGAATTCCGGGTGTTTGCCGGCTGTTTTCTTGAGCCAGAGCAGCAGGCGGGCGATGTCCGGGCCGTTCCAGCCTATTCCCGTGGAAGTCGGCTTTTGGTCTTCACCGGCCATCCGTGCTGAGTTTGCAAGGTAGAGCCTGTTTGGCAGTTCATTGTTATAAAGGTCCATGGAGGATAAGGTTTGGAGCATCAGTCCGGTCCGCTGTTTGAATTCAGCATCAGTGATGATTTCAAGATGATGGGCGGCATTAAGGGCCGCCAGTGATGTTCCGATTTCCCAGACTGTAGTCACTGCGTACAGGTCCAGACCGTTGTAGAGTCCGGTCGCGGGCTGGTAATTACGCTGGAAATATTTCCACGCAATCCTTGCAGAGCGCAAATATTGTTCGCTGACGGTTGGTTTTTTTCTTTGAGTGGAAGCAGCATAGGAAGCTGCTGCGGCAGCACCGCTGTGATCGTGGGGCACATCTCGCAGGTGCGCGGGGACAGATGGTGTCCGACGCGGCGGTGGACCTTCGACAATGTCCTGTTCGTTGATTGCGCCGGGCTCCTGCTGGCCCCAGACTCCCTCTGAGTATGGGATAACTGTGACCGGAGCTTCTGCGCCGCCATCCATTTCATTCCAGATTTGGTCCGCTGTCATTTCGCGGCGTAAGCCCGGAGAAGGACGCTTGTAATGTTTCAGTCCGAAAAGTTTCCACGCAGTAGAAAGTCTTCCCGCTTCCGGGGGCAGGTTCACCGCTGGTCCGGCAAAACCGGGAGATTGCCCTGCACCTACCGCCGCAGGCCCGGAAGCACCAAGTCTTGCCATTTCGAGTTGTTGGTCGAGAGTGGAGCGGACCTGCTGCCAGCTCATCCCGGCACGGGCGAAACGGGCGGTAGCCATGCCCCATGATTCGTAGGCCCGTGCATTCCCGGCATTTTCAGCTGCGTGAGAAGCCATAACGAAAACCAGTCCGCTTACTTCCGGGGAAATTCCGCGCAGGTTGCGGGCCAGATCATCCAGCAGCAGAGCCGCAGGATCATATTTCCCATTTTTATAGAGCACCACGGCTTCGGCGAAAGTAGGGCTTGAAACCAATTGCCCCAGTCCGTCAAAAGCAGCATGGGCAGGATGGAAAGCTGAAGCTGTAAACATGAGCAGCACAAATAAGCTTACGCGCAAGGGTTTAAACATCATTTGTCCTCCCTTTCCCTGCCCGGGAGGCAGCGCGGATAATCGCTCATGGGCAGTTCTTTACGCAGGTAAAAATCGATGAAGCTGGGTTCTTTGGAAACCCGTACCAATGGTCCATCCAGACGGTGCAGCAGTGCTTCAAGGACCACTGCATTGGTTTCCAGAACCATTACTTTGTTAATTCGCCAGTTTTTTTCATAGCGGCCTTCAAACCAGCCGCGTCCTTCCTCGAAGAAGCAGCAGGCGGCGGCCGCCATAATAAATTTTGTGT
>DDLU01000269.1 GCA_002340305.1 Desulfovibrio sp. UBA2564 | reverse complement strand
AGTGAGAATCTCTTCGGGGGTGCCGATCTGGACGATTTCACCGTCTTTCATGAGCACAATGCGGTCCCCCAGCTTCAGGGCTTCGTCAAGGTCATGGCTGATGAAGATGATTGTTTTATGCATGCGGCGCTGGAGCTTGATAAGCTCGTCTTGCATATCGCGGCGGATAAGGGGGTCAAGAGCGGAGAATGCTTCATCCATAAGCAGGATGTCCGGGTCGAGGGCCAGCGCACGGGCAAGGCCAACCCGCTGCTGCATACCGCCGGAAAGCTGTGACGGATAGCTGTCCCCCCAGCCTTCAAGACCGACTTGGGAAAGCATTGCATCGGAAATTTCGCGTCTTTTTGTTTTGTCTTCGCCCATCAGTTCGAGACCGAACTCGACGTTTTCGTAGATGGTCTTGTGAGGGAGGAGGGCGAAGTTCTGGAAGACCATGCCCAGTTTCTTTTGGCGTAGCTTGCGGAGTTCAGGACCATCGAGCTTGGTGATGTCCACTCCGTCCACAAGGATGCTTCCGTCTGTGGGATCAATGAGGCGGTTGATGCAGCGTACCAATGTTGACTTACCGCTGCCAGAGAGACCCATGATTACAAGCAGTTCCCCCTCATTGGCAGAGAAGGAAGCCTGATTGACTCCGACCCCGAGTCCTGTCTCGTTGAAAATTGTCTCTTTATCGAGTCCTTCCCGGACTAACTTTAAACCTTTTTTCGGATTAGCTCCGAAGATTTTTGTAACGTTATCGACAACTAGTTTTTTCATTTAATGATGATGCCTGTAGGCCTTGTTTGGATTTATAAAGAAGGCCAAAGGGTAACATACGAAAAGCATTTGTCAAATTTACGAGTTACAGTAACATTGATGTACCGCTCACTGTTGTTTATATTATTTTCAAAGTTGGTTTGGGTATTAATACATTGTTATCTGGTGAATAGTAAAAAATAAAAAAATACAACGTGTTTTTCACTGTATAATTCAAGAAATGTATTGGAGCGACGATGTTGTCGTCTGAAAAAGTGTAGTTTTTACAGAAAAATGAAAAAAAATAGTTTTTTTGGGAAATATGGAGATAAAAAGAGGATAGAAACGAAAAAAGCCGCAACTTTCGTTGCGGCTTTCTTTGTTTGCGAGTGGTGCCGAAGAGAAGACTCGAACTTCCACGGAGAAACCTCCACTAGACCCTGAACCTAGCGTGTCTACCAATTCCACCACTTCGGCACTCGGTAGAAAAGTGTTTATTGATTTCGACATGCTTTGGCAAGAACTTTTTTTATTAAATCTTAAATAAATTGTAAAATTGTTGTCTCAGACAAAAAAGTGCCACTCAAAAAGAAAGGCTTTTCTAATTGTGGAGCCTGTTTTCTCCTGTTATAGAACACCAAGCTCAAAAAATTAATTAAGGGGGAATTCCATGGACCCGTCCGTACTGGTTCCTGCTGCTATAGGTATTTCTGTTCATCCTATCTGGCCGGTAACTCTTTCGATTATTACGTTTTCCGTCCACCTGTTGCTCATGAATGCTGTATTCGGAGGGGCGGCCATAGTCTTTATTCATTCCCTTTCCGGGGGGACCGAAGTTTCCCGTAATATTTCCGGCAAACTGCCGACCCTGCTGGCTCTGGCTATTAATGCCGGGGTTCCTCCGCTTCTGTTCTTGCAGGCTGTTTACGGGCAATTCAGTTATGTCTCATCCATTCTGATGGCGGTGTTCTGGCTGGCGGTAATTGCGGTTTTGATCACCGGATATTACTGTATTTACATTCATAAATATCGCTATGAACAGCTTGGAGCATCTGGACGAAAACTGGTCATGTTCGCTGTGCTGGCCGGCATCTGTTACATCGGGTTCATGCTTTCAAATAAGATGACCCTGATGCTGCGCCCGGAAGTCTGGGCCGAATATTTTGATGATCCCAACGGTTTCATTCTTAACCTCAGTGATCCTGTTCTTTTTCCGAGGTTCATGCATTTCGTTATTTCCGCATTGGCAGTGGGCGGTCTTTTTGTTGCTCTTGTGGGCAAACGCCAAGGCAAAGATGATTTCGTTGCCACGGGCATGAAATGGTTCTCCCGCTCCACGTTGGTCAATGTGCTTATGGGTTTCTGGTTTCTGGTCTCTCTGCCAAGAGATGTGATGCTTATCTTTATGGGAGGCGATATGCTCGCCACGGTGCTGCTCTGTGTAGGACTGCTGGCGACCTTTGCCATGCTCCACGCAGGATTTACCAAGAATATTTACGGCGGTGTGGCTGCAACTCTGTTTATTGTTCCGGTCATGGCGGTCATGCGTCATCTTGTGCGCCAGAAATATCTTGAACCTTATTTTACGCTTGATACGGCGCCTGTCTCAGGACAATGGTCTCCACTCATCCTTTTTGTTGTCTCGCTCATCGCAGGTACTTTTTGTGTCGTCTACATGCTGAAACTCATGCTCAAGGCTGATAGGAGTTGATGATGGAATATCCGATCTGGCATTTAACGACTCTCGGTGGTGGTTTTTGGATTGCATTCATTGCAACCATTCATGTTTTCGTAGCGCAATTTGCAGTAGGTGGCGGTCTGTTTCTGGTGGTGACTGAGAAATTGGCTTACAAAACAGAATCAAGCGAGCTTCTTGATTACGTAAAAAAACACTCCAAATTTTTCCTGCTGCTGACCATGGTTTTCGGCGGCGGAACCGGGGTGGCCCTCTGGTTCACCATGGCCCTGCTCAGTCCACAGGGAACCCTTGTGCTGGTCCGTGAATTCCTTTTCGCGTGGGCCACGGAATGGGTCTGGTTTGTGGGTGAAATTGTTGCCCTGCTTATCTACTATTACTATTGGGACAAGATGAATCGCCGGAATCATATGATCATCGGTTGGTTCTACTTCCTTTTTGCTTTCCTTTCCCTGTTCACAATTAACGGCGTGGTTTCTTTCATGCTCACCCCCGGAGACTGGGTGGAAACACGCAGTTTCTGGGATGGCATATTTAACCCAACCTTCTGGCCTGCGCTCTTTTTCCGTACCGCACTTTGCGGCATGTTGGCAGGGCTGTTCGGGTTTGTGAATGCTGTCCGTATTAAAAATGAGGACCTGCGCTGTATGCTGGTTCGTTTTTGCGGAATCTGGACTCTTACCGGATTGATACTGACTATCTTCTCCGGCTATTGGTACTTGGCTGCTATTCCCGCTGAACAGGTTATGCAGGTGGTCCATAAGTCCCACCGCGTGGTTTATTTCCTGAAAGTTTTTAAATACACCGCTCCCGTGCTCCTCATTGGCGGGTTGATCATGGCTATCTGCGCTCCCCG
>DDLU01000230.1 GCA_002340305.1 Desulfovibrio sp. UBA2564 | reverse complement strand
AAAAAGGGTTTAAGCCCTCGGAGAGCCGCCGGAGGCATCAAAAAGTGCTATTTAGAAAATTTGCCAGCACATTCCATGAATTCCGCATAGTGCGTGACCCGGACCTTTGCATTGATTGCAAAGTCTGTATCAAGCAGTGTTCCTACGAAGCCCATTTCTGGGACACTGCCCGAGAAAAAGTTTCCCACGACAGCCGTAAATGTATCGGCTGTCATCGTTGCGCTGCGCTATGCCCTACCGCTGCCTTGACCATCAAATTGAATGAGGCCCAGCTGCGGCCCAATGCCACTTGGCGTACTGAATTTGCCCGCAATATCTATAATCAGGCAGAGAGCGGCGGGGTGCTGCTGGTCGGTATGGGTAGTCCTGTGGATATTCCGGTCTATTGGGATCGGCTGTTGCTGGATGCCAGTCAGGTAACTAATCCGTCTATTGATCCCTTGCGTGAACCCATGGAACTTAAAACCTTCCTCGGTGCGAAGTCGGACAAGGTTGAAGTTAAGTTTGACGAGGATGGTAAGCCGTCACTCAAAAATGAACAAACACCCCAGATAGAATTGGCTACCCCGATTACCTTTGCGGGCATGTCTTTTGGAGCTATCAACTACAATTTGCATGCGGCAATGGCTATGGCCTCTAAGGAACTCGGTACCGTATACAATACCGGTGAAGGCGGCTTGCATAAGTCGCTGTATGAATATGGGCAATGGACCATCGTGCAGGTGGCATCCGGGCGTTTCGGTGTGCATAGTGACTATCTTAATGCCGGGGTAGGTATTGAGATTAAAGTCGGTCAGGGTGCTAAGCCGGGCATCGGCGGACATCTACCGGGTGAGAAGATTAATGAGAAAATTTCAGAAACACGCATGATTCCGCCCGGATCTGATGCAATTTCACCCGCTCCGCACCATGATATTTATTCCATTGAAGATTTATTACAGCTCATTTTTGCGCTTAAGGAAGCTACGGAATATCGTGTGCCTGTGGCAGTTAAGATTGCTGCAGTACATAACGTGGCTGCTATTGCTTCCGGCGTTGTCCGTGCCGGGGCGGATATCTTGACCATTGACGGTATGAAGGGCGGTACCGGGGCAGCTCCGGCAATGACCCGCGATAATGTAGGGATTCCCATTGAACTTGCTCTTGCCAGTGTTGATCAGCGTCTGCGTGATGAAGGTATTCGGTCCAAGGCATCCATCATTGCCGGGGGCGGATTTCGTTGCAGCGGTGATGTGATCAAAGCCATCGCTCTGGGCGCGGATGCGGTAAATACAGGAACTGCGGCACTGATTGCTGTGGGCTGTACGCTTTGCGGACGCTGTTACACAGGGAAATGTCCGTGGGGGATCGCTACTAATGATAAGAAACTCGCTAAACGTCAGAACCCGGAAGTTGCGGCGGAACGATTGGTTAATCTTGTGCGTGGTTGGTCCCATGAGATTGAAGAAATGCTTGGCGGTATGGGACTGAACTCCATTGAAAGTTTGCGCGGCAACAGAGATAAGCTGCGGGCCGTAGGGCTGACTGATGCTGAAATGCAGATTCTGGGTGTTAAACATGCGGGGCGGTAATCAACAATGAAAAGAATTTATCCTGACAGGGAAATGTGCATCGGGTGCGGTCTGTGTGTTCTGGGCTGCCTTGCTGCGCATTCCAAATCCGAAGATCTCGTGCTTGCTTATAAGGAAGAACGTGCCAAAGGGTTGGTTTCCCGTAAGCGTCTGATTGAAGATGACGAAGTCTGTGTCGCTATCAGCTGTCGCCATTGTGAGGAACCGGAATGTGTTCCGGTCTGTATCTCAGGTGGGCTGACCAAGGACGGGAAAACCGGGATCACAGTCTACGACGGTGATAAATGCGTAGGTTGCTGGTCCTGCATTGTGGCCTGTCCTTACGGAGCTATTCAGCGCGATAAATATAACAGCAAGATTATCAAATGTGACCTTTGCGCAGGTAGGGAAAACGGTCCGGCTTGTGTTGAAGCTTGTCCCAACCGTGCATTGAAGTACGAAGAGAGGCCGGCAATTCAAAATTTGGTTACTGGAGAAATTGAATATGTAGATACCGGAGACTGTGGTTTTGTTCTGTGGACTGAGGGCATGGATGGTGCGGGTGTTTATGATCTTGGGGCTGAAGATATCATGTCCAAACTGAATAATGCTGCTACAGAGATAAAAAGGGCAGTTGTGCTGGGCGGGAGCGTTGAAGGCCTTAAGGCTGCCGAGTTCTTGCATAATCGTGGTGTAGAAGTTGCGGTTGTGGAAAGTGGGGCCTCCATTTTGAAGGCTGCGTGTGATGTAACCGGAGCCGGGATGGTGTCAAAGCGGCTGGAAGAGGCCGGGGTTCTAATTCGTTGCGGAGCTTCTGTTAAAAAAGTTGTTCACGATAAAAAAAATAAATTACGCGGTGTTCTACTTGAGGATAGCAGTTTTCTTGAAGCTGGAGTGGTTTTGGTTTCCAGTACAGATTCCTGTGAGGTACTGTCCATGAATTCGATTAGTTTTTTTGGCTTGCCGATGATATCCATGGGGGATTTCAATCCCGAACCGGATAATCCTGAATATGCTATACTAACTTCCCAAAATGAATTTAAGCAAAGCTACCGTAAGCTAGTTTTTAAGGATGATGAACTAGCCGGCTATGTGCTGGTAGGAGATATCGATTTTGCTGGCATGTACACTTCATTTATCAAGTTCAAATTCAAAGTGGATGCACAAACTCGCAAAAGGCTGAGCGAAGGGGAGCCGGATGTCCTCATGTGGCCCGATGAATTTTTTAACAAAGCATGGAATCCAGAAAGTAATTGATGCTCCGGCGGCTGGGGAAGGGAAACTTTTTAATGGGCTTACGCGTTGCGTGGCTCTATAGTCTGTGTTTAAATGTAAATTTTGCGTTCCTTGTAGTCTTTCCAAGTTTTAATGCGAAGCTTAACAAAAGGTTTTGGGATTCTTAAACCCTTTTGCACAAATCCGCAGGAAAGCGGATTTGCCCGGTGCCTAAGCACCGCCCCGTAGTGGTAAGCCCCAGGAAGGGGCGCAATAAAAAGGGTTTAAGCCCTCGGAGAGCCTCCGGAGGCAGCACATGAAGGCACCAAAAAATTATCATGATTTTGAGAAGGACATATCCGGTTGCGGTGTGTTTGGTGTAATCAGCCGGACCCGCGAATGTATCCCCGGAGATGTGCCGATAAGGGCTATGCGTTGCATGCATGACCGTGGTAATGGGCTGGGCGGCGGTTTTGCTGCTTACGGTATTTACCCGGAACTTGCGGATAAATATTGCCTCCAGCTTCTTTGCGATGACCAGCAGGCATTGGATAAAGCGGAAGCGATTATTAAAAGATATTTTGATGTGAATGAATCCGAGCCGATCAGAACCCGCAAGGTGCTGACCATCCCGGACCCGCCAGTGGTCTGGCGCTATTTTGTGTATCCGAAAGAGTTGCGGCCCCAGTCTGCGTTTAGCGGCGGTAGCGAATCTGATTATATTGTCGGCGTGGTCATGAAGATCAATAAAGAGGTTCCGGGCGCGTTTGTTCTTTCCAGCGGGAAGAATATGGGTGCTTTCAAGGGAGTGGGCTACCCGGAAGATATTGCGGAATTCTATCGCCTGGATGACTATGCTGCTTACATCTGGACCGGACATAACAGGTTCCCGACCAATACTCCCGGCTGGTGGGGCGGCGCACATCCTTTTACTATTCTGGACTGGTCCATTGTTCATAACGGGGAGATTTCTTCTTATGGCATAAATCGGCGTTATCTGTGTACCCATGGGTATGAATGTACTATGGATACGGATACGGAAGTTGTTGCATATTTAATTGATTTATTGGTACGTAAACACGGTTTGAGCCGGAAACTGGCTTCGTCTGTTTTTGCTCCTCCGTTCTGGGAGGAAATTGAAAAAATGGATGAGCCGGAGAAAAAGCTTTACAGCGCACTTAGAACCACATACGCAAGTGCAATGTTAAATGGTCCGTTCGCCATTCTTGTGGCGGACTCCGACAGTTTGTGGGGACTTAATGACCGCATCAAGCTGAGGCCCCTTGTGGTGGCGGAGAAGGATAACCGGGTTTATATGTCTAGTGAAGAGAGTGCCATTCGCGTGGTTTGTCCTGATTTGGACGAGGTCTGGATGCCCAAGGCGGGAGAACCTGTTATCGTT
>DDLU01000146.1 GCA_002340305.1 Desulfovibrio sp. UBA2564 | reverse complement strand
TTAAGAATCCCAAAACGTTTTGTTATGCTTCGCAATTTTAAGTGATAAGTAGGCACAATTTCTATGAAACTTCTTTTCTTAATCGCTGATGGAATGGGCGGCTGGCCCATTGAAGAACTCGGTAACAAAACCACCCTTGCCGCTGCCAACACCCCGAATATGGATCTGTTGGCGGGAAAAGGACTCATCGGAACCTGCCGCACCGTGCCCAAAGACATGACCCCCGGCTCTGACGTTGCCAACATGTCCCTACTGGGTTTCGACCCTTCCAAATACCACACCGGACGCGGTCCCATAGAGGCCGCTGCGCAGGGTCTTAAACTCGACCCGGACGATCTGGTCTGGCGCATGAATCTGGTCAATATTTCCGGTTTCGCCGAAGGCGGCACCATGTATGACTACTCTTCCGGGCACATCGGGACTGAACAATCTGTACCACTGGTGGAAAATTTGCAGGCCGAACTGGGCAATGATGAATTTACTTTCTACCCCGGTATCCAGTACCGCCACCTGCTGGTCCAGAAAGGCGGAGCTAAAAAAATGGAAGCGGAGCTGAACATCCGCCCGCCCCATGACCTGACCGATAAGTCCATTGATGATGATGTGCGCGAATTTGCTAAAAGTCCGCTTATGGACAAACTGGTCCGTGATGCTGTGGAAGTTCTTGCCGAAAACGGCACTAAAGCTGTATCCATCTGGCCTTGGGGGCAAGGCCGTCCACTAATCCTGCCGCCATTTGAAGAAAAATTCGGCATGAAGGGCGCGGTGATTTCCGCAGTTGACCTGATTAAAGGTCTGGGTAATGCCTCGGGCATGGAAGTGATCGATGTGGAAGGTGCCACCGGACTTGTGGACACCAACTACGAAGGTAAAGTCGAAGCAACCCTCAAATTCCTTGAGCATGGAGATTTCGCCTACGTGCACCTTGAAGGTGCAGACGAATCCGGCCACATGGGCAGTGTGGAAGATAAAATCAAATCCATCGAACGTTTTGATTCCCGCATAGTTGCCCCACTGCTGGAAAAATATCCGCTGGACAAAGCCAACTATGTGATCACCTGTGACCACTACACACCAATTGAAACCAGAACCCACGATGAAACCCCGGTTCCTTTTATTATGACCTCCCCGCGCTGCATTGCGTCCGGCGAGAAGTCATTCACCGAGGAAACCGCGGACCGCTCTGGCATCATCATCCCGGACGGACACGATTTCATGCAATGGGTACTGAATAAAACAAGATAACCATGAATACCGAATTCCCAACCCCGCATTCGTGGCTGGCGCACTCCGTTTCCTACGGTGAAACCGATGCCATGGGCGTGGTTTATTACGCAGAATACCTGCATTTTTTTGAGCGTTCCCGTTCACTATTCATCCGCGAACGGGGTATGAGTTATGCTGAAGTTGAAGAACGTGGCATCTACTTGCCAGTACGTGAAGCAAATTGCCGTTACCGCATTCCATCCCACTACGATGACCTGCTTGAGATTCAAGTCGGTATCAGTGAATGGAAGCGCGCTTCAATCAAGTTCACCTACAATATCTACAAAGATGAACGTTCCACGCTGATCGCAACTGGATTCACCGAACACGCCTGCGTCAACAAAGACGGAAGACCTGTCCGTGTACCCGAATGGCTACGCGAAATTTTTTAGTCAGCTTGCGCATGTAAGGACCGATAAATCAGGCGTTAACCACAATCCTGTTTCCCCTTTATTCACCACAACTTTCCGTCTCCAGCGGCGAAGCCTTGATAAAAAGTTTTGAAAAGACCAGAGAAACTTTTCCCAAAATTTTCTTTGACCGCCGGAGCATAACAGGCTTAATCATGTATTACGATGTTCATACCCATGCGTTTCATCCTAAAATTGCGGATAAAGTAATCGCCCAGCTTCACGACCATTACGGCATCACCGCAGTCGGCAACGGCCATCCCGAAGACCTGCTTGAACGCGCAACCCGCGCCGGATTGGACCGGGTCATCATCCATACTGCGGCAACCGCACCGGATCAGGTCATTCCAGCCAACAACTGGTCCATTGAGCTGGCTAAATCTGACGAACGCATCGTCACGTTCGGAACCATGCACCCTGATTATGCCGACCCGGAAAAAGAATTTGTAAGACTGGAGCGCAACGGTATTAGGGGCTTGAAATTTCACCCTGACTTTCAAGGCTTCTTCATGGATGACCGCAAGTTTTACCGCATCATGGAAATGGCTCAGGATCGCTTTGTATGCATGTTTCATATCGGAGATAGGCTTCCGCCGGAAAAGAACCCTTCCTGCCCCCTAAAGCTGAAAAAACTGCTCCAGAACTTCCCCCGCCTGAAGGCCATCGGCGCACACATGGGCGGCCTGTATCACTGGAAAATGGTTGCGGAAGAACTCGCAGGAATGGACGTATATTTTGATACATCCAGTTGCCTGCCCTTCATGGACAAAAACGTACTCCATGAAATTATCAACAAGCACCCGAGAGAAAAAATACTTTTCGGCAGCGACTACCCGCTCTTTGATCCGCAGGATTCAATGAGAGAGTTACAGCACGCACTTAGCCTAAAAGACAGTGAACTTGAAATGCACATGAGCGCTGTCGAAAATCTGCTCGTATAGAAACAAAAAACGCACAAGGTTAACCTTGTGCGTTTTCTTTTGCAGCATACTTGCCCATGAAATAAACCACCAGATGACTAAATGGTCTGATTAAGTTGAAATACAGTGGCCCGGTCCAATGTTTATAATGAACAATTGTAAACACATGGTAATGATACAAATCTCTTTCAGCAGACTCAGCCACTACGCCGATATATCCACTAAGCTGCTTATCTGTGGCCTCTCCAATCCAAAGTCTATTCGGCTCGAAATCAATTGAAGTCATAATACCCCCGGCAAA
>DDLU01000293.1 GCA_002340305.1 Desulfovibrio sp. UBA2564 | reverse complement strand
AATCTGAGAGCAGCTCGATTTCGCGCACAAGACCGTCACCGCCGGGAATTTTACCTGCCCCGCCGGTATTCTTGCGGATGCAGTAAGTTTTTACCCGGAAAGGATAGCTGTATTCAAGTGCTTCCACCGGAGTATTCAGGGTGTTGGTCATGTGTGAATGGGTAGCGTGCTCACCGCGACAGGTGGCGGATGCGCCCATGCCTCCGGCGAGGGTTTCGTAGTAAGCAAAAGGCTTCCCGGTACGTTCATCCATGCCGCCGATGGTCATGTTGTTCATGGTTCCCTGACTTGCGGCCGGGATGCGCTGCGGAATTGCTTCGGCAAGTGCGCCGAGGACTACGTCCACCACACGCTGGGAAGTTTCCACGTTACCGCCCGCAACAGCTGCGGGGAAGTTTGCATCAAGGATGGAACCTTTACGGGTCAACACTTCGATGGGACGCAGAATACCTGCGTTTGTAGGCACATCGCCTTCGATGAGTGAACGGAAAACATAAAGAACTGCGGAAAGAGTAATGGAACGGACAGCGTTAACACTACCGCTGACCTGATCACCGGACGCAGTGAAATCGAGTTTGGCACTGTCACCCTTCACTTCCATGACCACGGAAATGGGCACGTTCTCACAATCCACACCGTCACCGTCCATGTAGTCAGTGAAATTGTAGGTTCCGTCAGGAATGTATTTGATAGTGCTGCGGGTGATGGATTCCGCATAATCATTCAGGCTGGCAGCGTAGAAATCTACCTTCTGCAAACCGTACTTGCCGATGAGTTCTTTCAGGCGGGTCACGCCGGTGATGTTTGCCATGATCTGGGCAGCGAAATCACCTTCACGCTCAACCGGGGTACGCACGTTGTTGAGCAGCAGAGTCATGACACCGGGAACGATTTCACCCTTTTCCACAATCTTCACCGGAGGAATGATAATCCCTTCCTGATAAAGTGAAGTGGAAAGGGGCATGGAGCCGGAAGCCATGCCGCCCACATCAGAATGGTGGGCGCGATTGGCTACGTAAAAAGACGGCTCAGTTGCACCTTCACAAAAAACCGGAGCCACGAGGGTGATATCCGGGAGGTGGGTCCCGCCCTTGAAGGGATCGTTGAGCATAACCATGTCGCCCTCTTTGAAATCGCTGTTTTCAATGGCTGATTTCACAGACAGGGGCATGGAACCAAGGTGTACCGGGATATGCGCGGCCTGCGCAACCATGTCACCTTTATGATCAAAGACCGCGCAGGAAAGATCGCGGCGTTCCTTGATGTTGGGAGAGAAAGCGGTACGGGTCAGTGTCACGCCCATTTCTTCGGAAATAGCCGCAAACCTGTTCTTGAAAACCTCAAGGAGGATCGGATTCACATTCATCATATATAAACCTCCTGACTACTCGATGTCGAAAATAAGATTGCCGTAAGGATCGACCTCACCCTTGGCAAAGGGCGGGATAACCAGAGTGGAGCTGTACTCAATGATGATTGCCGGACCGTCAACCTTGTTGCCGGGACGAAGCTTCTCACGGTTGAGAATACGGGTTTCCATTTTGTTGGAATCGAAGACTGTCTCGGTTGTGCCGAGCAGTGCTTCGGGGTCCATTTCGGAAACAAGCTCGCCAGCTTCGGGGAATTCCGGTTTGGTGGGCATACCCTTGGTGCGCAGCCGGATGTTGACGATTTCAACAGTCTTATCGTCATTGCGGTAGCCGTAGTTTTGCTTGTGCAGGCGGGAAAATTCCTCAATCCAATCTCCACTGAAAGGCACTATAATCTCAAAAGACTGGCCCTGATAACGCATGTCAAGGAAACGCTCGACAATGATATCACCTGAAGCAAAGCCTTCATCAGCCAGATCAGCACGGCCCTGAGCTTCAAGCGGGGCGAAGAGTTCTTTGAGATCCACATCATTTGTGTTGTGCTGGTCACGCATGACGGTCAGAGAGTAATCCTTGATGACATCAGCCATGACCATGCCCACTGCGGAAAGAATACCCGGGTTGTTGGGAATAAACAGTTTGGGAATGGAAAGCAGCTTAGCGAGGAATGCGCAATGCATACCGCCCGCACCGCCGAAAGAGAACATAGTGAATTCACGGGGGTCGAAACCGCGCTCAACAGAGATAACGCGGATGGCGCGTTCCATATTGGTGTTGGCGATATCAAGGATACCTTCTGCCAGTTCAACCGGAGTGAGACCTGCTTTTTCAGCCATAGCTTCCATGGCTTCGTTAAGCTTTTCGGTCTCGAGAGACATTTCACCGCCGAGGAAATGCCCGGGAATAAGACGGCCAAGGTAGAGGTTGGCATCAGTAACTGTGATCTCGGACCCTTTACCGTAGCAGATCGGTCCGGGATCAGCTCCCGCACTTTCGGGGCCAACAGTCAGTGATCCACCTGCATCAAGACGGGCAATGGACCCCCCGCCGGCACCAACGGTGTGTATATCAATCATGGGCACCTTGACCGGATAATCCTCAATTGCGGACTCCAGAGTCAAGGGAAGCTCTTCATTAATTAGTGCAACATCAGAAGAAGTTCCGCCCATGTCGAAAGTGATCAACCGATCATAACCAGCCATCTGCCCAATAGCATGTGCGCCGACTGCGCCGCCTGCGGGACCGGAAAGGATGGTCCTGACAGACTCATTCATGGCAGTTTCAGCGGAAATGGAACCACCGTTACTCTGCATGATACGCAACGGATCTTCACCAAGAGTATCCTGCAACTTGGTCAGGTATTTGGTCATCTTAGGCGAAACATAGGCGTTGATAACAGTGGTCGAAGTACGCTCAAACTCGCGAAACTCAGCTAAAATTTCATGAGAAACAGAAACCGGAACATCAATTTGTTCTAGAAGTTTGCGCATTCTGTTCTCATGTTCGGGATTTAAATACGAAAAAAGGAGACAAAGTGCGACGGATTCGACACCGGAATCTTTAATTCTTTGCAAAATATTTTGCACTTTTTCTTCAGAAAATGATTCAATTTCGTTCCCTTCATGATCAATTCTTCCGGAAATCCCAAAGCGTAACTCAGAAGGAACGATGTGCGGTTTTTTACAAAAAGATAAATCATAGAGGTCCGAGCGATTCTGCCTGCCGATCTGAATTACGTCCTCAAAACCCTCATTTGTAATCAAAACAGTCTTAACACCCTTGCGTTCCAGAATGGCATTAGTGGCTACAGTAGAACCGTGAACAACCTGAACAGCCCGGTCTCCGGTAATATGCTTAATTCCTTTAATTACGGCCTCTGACGGGTCATGCGGGGTTGATAGACGTTTATGAACACCCCATTTATCGCCGTCCTTATAAATAAAATCCGTGAATGTACCACCGGTATCTACTCCAATTATCAGCACTATATATCCTCCGCTGGGTCAGTATTAAATCGCACATGCAAATTTTGCGATTTGTCATTTTATTTAGGCTCTATTTTCCAATTCGAGCGAACATTAACCAATTTTGTCCACATTTAAAAGATTTTATTTTTGTAAAATTATGTGTATAAACATTCTTGATTCGCTCAATACACTACAAAAAAGAACAATATATTTTTAAAATACTCGCAAAAACTGTTTCCTTTTTTTCGAGTTTTTTAATTTTATATAAACATTAAAAACCAAATAATGGATGTTTTTCGAAAAAGTATTTCTTAAATAACAAAAAACGCAAAAACCTAAACGGAGGTTACTTATGTTAAAACGGATCATTACTCCCCTGCTCATGGTTCTGGCCTTTGCCTTTTCTGCCCAGGCTGCAGACCTCAAGATGGACTGTAACGCCATTTACGGGGCCACCAACTTCCACTCACAAGGTGCCAAAATCTTTGCAGATAAAGTCGCTGAATACACCTCCGGTTCAGTACAAATCACCGTCCACCCCGGTGGAAGCCTCGGTTTTAAAGGCCCTGAACTGCTCAAAACAGTAAAAGACGGCACCCTGCCCATGTCTGATATCCTCATGGGTGTTGTTTCCGGTTCCGATCAGGTTTTCGGTGTCAGTTCCATGCCCCTGCTGGCTAACGATTACGCGGAAGCCAAGAAACTCTACGATGCGGCAAAACCTTATTATGATAAGGCCTGCCGTCGCTGGAACCAGAAAATGCTCTACGCTGCTCCTTGGCCTCCCAGTGGGCTTTTCACCAAGGAACCCCTCAAAACCGTTACAAATTTCGAAGGCCTTAAGACCCGAACTTACGATAAAAACGGTGCAGAACTGCTCCGCGCAGCAGGTGCAAGCCCCATGTCTCTGCCTTGGGGTGAGCTTTACTCTGCACTGCAGACCGGTCTCGTTGATTCCGTACTGACTTCCGCAGTCTCCGGTAAAGACGGTAAGTTTTGGGAGAACCTCAGGTACTTCACCAAAATCAACTACGCCTTCCCCCTGAATATGATGGTTATCAATCAGGATTACTGGGATGCCTTGAACCCCAAGCAGCAGGAAGCAGTACTCAAAGCAGCAGCAGAGGTTGAAGCTTACCAGTGGGCACAGTCCGCAAAAAGTAACGACGAATCCCTCAAAATACTTGCAGAGAAGGGCATCGTGATCTCCGAGCCTTCCAAAGAAATCAGTGACATGCTGCACAAAGATGCCAAACTCATGCTCGAAAACACCCTCAAAGGTGCTAAAAAAGGTTTTAAAGCAGCCATCAAGGCTTACGAAAAGTAGAATTCTATGCGTTCAATTATCAGGTTAATCGAAGGCCTCTCCACCGGAGGGGCCTTTCTTTCAGCAGCCGGGATGCTTTTTATCGTGGGCCTTGTGGTCATTGAAATTTTCCTGCGCGCGGTGCTGAATACATCCACCCTCGTTTCCAGTGAATACGGAGGCTATGCCCTCGTATACCTGATCCTGACCGGGCTGGCTTATACTATGAAGGAAGACGGACTGATCAGAATCAACCTGCTCACCTCTCATTTTTCCGAAAACGGCAAGCGTGTCGCCGACATCATTTCCGGGATTATCGGAGCGGCAATTACCGCATTCGCCCTCAGCTACACCATCCAGATGGTCTATGAAACATGGGACCTTGAAATGACAGCGGATACTATTGCCGAAACCCCGCTCTGGATTCCCCAGCTCGCCATTCCTGTAGGTCTGGCCCTGCTTCTGCTCCAGATTATCGCCTTTATTGCCAGGAGAGCTATTAATGATAAGTGATCCCTTGATGCTCGCCGTGGTCCTCGTAGGGGCCATGGTTCTTTTTCTGCTTTCCGGACTCTGGATCGGATTTTCCCTATACGCAGCAGCCATCTGCGGCATGCTTTTCTGCAAGATGAACCTGCCGCCGACCATTTCCGTATGGGATAAAGTCGGCGACCTCATGGCCAACTCCCTGTGGAACACCATGAACTCATGGCCGCTTTCAGCTCTGCCACTGTTCATCCTCATGGGCGAGATACTTTACCGCACATCTATTTCCACCCGTCTGCTCAACGGTCTGGTGCCATGGCTGTCTAATATTCCGGGCCGCCTCTACCACATCAACGTAGTGGCCTGCTCCCTTTTCGCAGCAGTATCCGGGTCCAGTGCGGCAACTACCGCCACCGTAGGTAAGATCACCTTCAACGAGCTTTCCGAACGCGGCTACCACAAAAGCCTCGCCATCGGATCTCTTGCAGGTTCCGGTACTCTGGGCTTCCTGATCCCGCCCAGTTTAATCATGATCATCTACGGCATCCTGTCCGATACTTCCATCGGTCAGCTTTTCATTGCCGGGGTTATTCCGGGCCTGACTCTCGCAGGTGTTTATTCCATATACATTATTGTACGCTGTATGATGGACCCCACACTGGTCCCGCAGGACAAGGAAACTTTCACCACTGCCCAGCGCATTGAATCGCTGAAAGACCTTTTCCCGGTCTTCCTGCTCATCACCGTTGTGCTCGGCGGTATCTATGCAGGGCTGACAACCCCCACCGAAGCAGCGGTTATCGGCGTTCTCGGTGCTCTTGGAATCGCTTTCTGGTTCAAGAACCTGACCCTGTCCAACTTCAAAGAAGCACTGCTTTCCGCGGTGAAAACAAGCGGCATGATCTGCTTCATTATCTGCGGAGCGGCTTTCCTTTCACAGGTTGTCGGATTCCTCGGCATTGCAACTGCGATCAGTAAATACATAGCGACCTTGAATCTCTCACCGTACATGCTCATCTTCGTACTCGGTATCATGTACGTGATGCTGGGCATGATTCTCGACGGTATTTCCATCGTGGTTATGACCCTGCCCATCGTGCTGCCCATCGTTACCGCAGCTGGTTTTGATCCGCTCTGGTTTGGTATCTTCGTGGTATTTATGGTCGAGCTTTCGCAGGTAACACCGCCAGTTGGATTCTCCATCTTCGTCATCCAGTACATCACCGGAGACGATGTAAAGGACATCCTTAAGGCAACATTCCCGTTCTTCATCATTATGGTTTTGATGGTAATTCTGGTGACTATGTTCCCGGAAATTGTCTTCTATCTGCCGGAAAAAATGATTGGGAGCTAAAGAAATAAACTAAAAAATCCCCGCAAAGTTAAACTTTGCGGGGATTTTTTTGCTTAAAATTTAATTCTTAGAACAGTTTTGCAGCAACATTCTCTCTGAAATAAGCATAAGTCATAATAAAATCTTCACGGTTATGAGGCTCAAGAGTGAATGTCGGAAGCGGATCAAGCTCACCGATACGCGAAACTATGTACCCCCAATCCATACAACCCTGCCCCAGCGCAAGGTGTTCATCCTTACTTCCATTGTTGTCATGCAGGTGGATATGTTTAACGTGAGGAGCAAAAGCTTCAAACCAGAGATCAAAGTCTCCATGTTCACACCCCTTGGAAAAGGAAAACCAGTGCCCCAGATCAAAGCAAATACCAATGTTGTCCCGGCCTATTTCTTCCACCAGACGGACAATTGGGTCCGGGGTGTATTCATAGGTATTCTCAAGGCAAAGCGGAGGATGATCAGGCCATGAATCACTCAAACGTCGGATACCTTCGACGCAATTGGCATAGGAACGCTCGAATAATGGTTCCTCCAGCCATGAAGTAAATGAAGGATGCATCACCATCCGTTGTGGAGAGAAAATTTTAGCAAGCTCAAAGGCAGTGTGCAGACTGTCGATGGAAGCGTTACGGATCGCGGGATTCAAACTAGACGGTTTGAGATCAAGGAACGGCAGATGCACCGTACAAGCCAGCTCAGCCTCGACTATACGATCCCGGATGCCAATGAGCCAATCCATGCTCAGGCATTCATCACCTAGGCAATCAAGTCCAAGCTCAGGCTGAATTGAATTTTCAATGAAAAAATCCAGATACTCCGGCGAATTGTAAATATAACGCAGAGGAAGATTAACGAAACAGGTTTCAAATTCAGGCTTCATAACACTCCCCTCCCTTGCAACATGGAAAACTTATTGTTCCAGGCTGCTCTGCAAATAATCCGTACCCTTGAGCACCATTCGTCCAACCGGACTGAAGGTGGTGGTATGGCGCATAGTCAGGACCGTATCCTTTCCGGCCTGAACATCAAGAGCTTCACCCCATGAAATTGGAATATTATCCACAAAAGGCTGAATTTTGCAACGATCTCCGTTGCTCCAGACATCTTCCAAAGCGTAAGTGTCAGGACGAAGTTCAATGACTTCACCATCCGCCCAGTTCACGAAATCGCGCTTGCCGTCCTCATCAGCAAATTCCAGAGCCTTAATTTGCCGGGGAACGATAGCCAGATAAAATTCTGTTCTTTTCTTGCCGGGAGTCTCACGCACAACCCGGTAGCGGGATATCCCGTCCGGACCCTTAAGCATATACTTTGCCATAAAATTAGAGGGATCAGCGATAATCTCATGTCCGACATCCTGACCGCTGTTGACCATAACAGAAGCGACAAAACCTTTAAGATTCAGGATTTCCTCTTTACTACTGCCGAGGATTCCTTCCAGAATTATCTGGTCCCCTTCAACAGCCTGCAAAGTCTGTCCGGCATTGATGAACCGGGGCTGACCGTTGAGCCAGCACAAAAAAACCGGACCGCCTACTTCGGGGAGATCAGGACGTGATCCCTTCCAGCGCACATTAGCCTTAGCCTGTCTGCTGCCGTCAATTCGGACCTCAAGGGCCGGAAATTGCGACAAAGCCATGCGGGGGGCGGTTAGCAAATTAAGATTAGGACGATCACTGGCGAAAACGGCAACCGCAGGTTCAAGACCGGAATCCATAACCGCCTTACCGGAAGTAGCCACAGGAGCACCACGGACCAGTTCAATGCTTCTACCGCGCAAGCGTTTGCCGTTGATCAGTATTTCAAACCCCTTACCCTTAGGTGACTTGGGAAATGAAAACTCAGGAACATCGAGTTCCAGGCCAAATTCGTGCAGAAGATAGACAGTAGCGCGCAACTGCTGGCGAACCTTCCAGCCCAGATCTTTAATATCCTTGCTGACCTCTACTGCCATGGCGGGAATACCACGTTCATGCAAAGCATAACATGTCAGGGATTTCAACATCTCAGGATACTGTGTAGCCTTGGCGAAAGTCTTGGTATTAAAAAGAGTAAACCAATAGGATTTATTACGTATTTCACTATTGAGCTTATCGATAGTGCGCTGACTCATAGCAGCCAGATGCAAGTCTTTGTAAACTGCGGCATCAATGATCAGCGACTGCCCGTAACGCTTGGGATTGCGCAGGCTGTTCACATATTTGGGATTGTAAAAACCACTACCCTCGTGAAGATGGATGAAGCCTTCGGCTCCACCTATAAGAAAGCGGATCGCACGGGCAAGGCGATCCTCATAAAAACTATTGTATTCTTTGTCGAAACGGCGGTTCAAATCAACGTTAATCTGCCTTCTCCGGCGTAAAATCGAAGGTTCATTGGCACGGGGGACAATGATTAGATTACCCTTGCGAACTTTGCAGCGGGTCAAAAGCTGGGCAGTAAAAAAACCGGATAGTTCATCACCCTGAATACCACCCTGCACCATGATCGTCGGTCCCGGCTCATCACCGAAAACCCATGTAACCCGCAGAGGGTATTGTGTACCCTCAAAAAAAGTATAGTTACGCACCTGCTGTGCCTTGACAGGTAAGGCCAGACACAGGGTGAAAAGACTAATTAAGAACGCGCGACAAAGGATATACTTCACTGAAAATCAACTCACCCTTTTTAGTAGTGATCATCAACCTGATGCCGTAGACATCTTTCAAATTAGAACCGGACGGAAGTCCAAAGCGGGTTCTAACAACCTTGAAACGCTGGATATGAAAAGACATATCATTAGGATTGGCTTTAACCTGGACACCTTTGCCATTATTTTTGATCAACTCGACCTTGGCAAGTCCACTCAATGCAGATGAAGTCTGCAAGTTATTCAGATCAAAACTAAGAGCCAAACTTCCACCGGATTTACGCAGCTTAACATTCTCAACACCGGCACGCATCAGGTTCTTGTAAAAAAGGAGCTTATTTAAATCCACCACAGGTCCGGATTCGATTTTCTTCTCCTCAACAGGAACAGCGGTCAACAGGGACTGCAACTCATTAGGATCGTAGGAATCAAGAATTTTGTTAACATTCTCAAGCCGCTCAAGCTGCACGGAAGCATCATTAAGATTCTTCTGCAACTCGATCTTATCCTGCTTAAGCTGGGCATTTTCTGCCCAGAAGGTATACCCGGCCCATGTACCGGCAGCAGCACTGACTGCGAGCATGAAAACGATCCAGAAAAGAACCTTCAGCCAAAAGGGGCTTAGGCGATAGCGTTTGACGGTGTCGTCATCACGCATAAACAGAACATTATACTTGGTATTGCCCATTAGAGCTTTCTCCATTGTTCATCAACTATCCGCCAACTGTCCTGTTCCGGGCGGATGATCATTTTTTTTAATCCATTATCGCCATATCCTGATGAATCAGAATATTTCTGCTTAAAAACCACTCGCAGGCCTTTAGGATGCTCATGCACAGTAACTTTGCCGAACTCTACTTCAACAGGCTTGCGTTCTTTCCAAATTAAAAGCTTATTTTTCCTAATGGACTCAGCACCCTTGTGGCGACCTTGCCTGGCCCGTGAGTCATACCGGGAAATATATTTATCCACATCGGCGGAAAGCCAGCTGTCCTTCCAGTCTGCAAGGAACTCTTCCACACCTTTGCGTTTGGTGGTGAGATATTTATCTTTCAGTGAGCGGATGGAAGGACCGTATTCCCGGCCTACAATTTTCCATTCTCCATCCACTTTCTGCCAGTAAAGCCGCTTAGATGAAGAAGAGGAAAGCCTTCCGGAACGGTAATACTGGTCAAACCATGTCACCCAGTAACCGGGACCGCGCAATGCATGCAGATCATACAGCTCGATATCAATCCAGCCTGCACGGGCAAAAATACGTTTCTTTCTGTCCTTGAAAGCTTTGAAAGAACGACCTTCGGACTTGGCAAACTGTTCTTTGGCATAGGAATCGAAAAAAACGTCATCACGTGCTTCCCAGTCCGCAACCCACTTACGGACCAGCTTTTCAAGCTCAACGGACTCATTGGACTGTCCGTCGTTGGCATTATTCCAGCTAACCTTTTCCCCGATAATAACCGGACTTCCGGGCTTCACCTTGGTATCAAGGTAATCCATATGGGCGTTAACCAGAGCAACACAACCTTTGGTATCCATGGGAACGAGTTCCTTTCCGCGCCCGTGAATCCAGATTCCATATCCTGTTTTGCCATTGATACGGTCTACGGGATTTGGAAAGTCGAGAGGAAAAGCCATTTCCCCGTAAAGGGAAAAATTCTGTAACCCTGTTCGTTTACCGGTTGTAAAATAAACACCCTCAGGAGTTTTAAGGTCGCCTTCGATCTCTTTATCTCCGGCAACCTGTCCGGTTGCGCAGGTAAAGCTGGCATCAGCATGCAAAGGGCTTTTGTGAACCAGTACATGCAACTTCTGGGAGTTCTTATCAACAGCAACAATATATTCAGGTACCAACGGGGTCGGATCAATTACAGGTTCCCATCCCTTGGCAAAACAAAGGGAAGTGAGCCCTGCCAGCAACAATAAGGCTGCTGTAAAAATTCTCAAGAAATGCATCATTCCGAACCCGATACTCCATCGCCCAAGACGGCAAGATAACGACATAAAAATCATTAATGGCAAATAATAAGGACAGTACAATGTCCATAATTGATTAGTCAATCAGCAAAGTGCAAGACAACATTACAAGCAAGTCATTATTTTCAAACAGCTTTCTTACAACACTTTTACAATATTAAAAAGCAGCTTTTTTAGCACTAACATGAATGGAAAAACACTGCAAAAAACAAGACCCGGCACAGTTTTAACAGCTGTGCCGGGACAAAAAGTCATTTATAAACAATACCTTAAAATCTATTCACCAAAAACCCTCTTGAAGATCATCTCTTCATAACGGGTGTAGTAGCCCATATCGAAAGCTTCATCGAGGGCACCAGCATCGAGGTAAGAGCTTATGATCTCATCCTTGCGGACTTCATCGGGGAAAGAAACTTTATTTTCCCAGCAGTGCATAGCAACTTTCTGAACCATTTCGTAAGCCTTCTGGCGCTCAAGTCCGGTCTCAACCAGTGCGATAAGCACGCGCTGGGAGTAGAACAACCCATAGGAAGCCATCAAATTACGGTCCATGTTGTCGCCGTTGATCTTCAGTCTTTTGATTACTCCGGTCATACGGCCGAGAATATAATCGGCGAGGATGGTGGAGTCAGGCATGATAACCCTTTCAACGGAGGAGTGGCTGATGTCACGCTCATGCCAGAGAGGCATGTTTTCCATAGAAACAAGTCCATTGGTACGCAGCAGACGGGAAAGACCGCAGAGGTTTTCAGCGGAAATGGGGTTCTTTTTGTGAGGCATTGCAGAAGAACCTTTCTGGCCCTTGCTGAAACCTTCTTCGACTTCCAGAACCTCAGTGCGCTGAAGGTGTCTCAGTTCAACACCAAGACGCTCGATACCGCCGCCAAGCAGACCAAGAGCAGTAAAGAAGTCAGCATGGCGATCACGCTGCACGATCTGAGTGGAAATAGGATCGACGCCGATTCCGAGAATCTCGCAGGTGATGCGCTCGACTTCGGGATCAAGCAATGCGTAAGTCCCTACAGCACCGGAAATTTTACCTACGCTGACACTTTTAAGAGCATCGGCAATACGTTCACGGTGACGGGAGAACTCAGCATAGAAACCGGCCATTTTCAGACCGAAGCTGGTTGGTTCAGCGTGGATACCGTGAGTACGGCCCATGCACATGCGGCCCATGTTGGCGTGAGCCATTTCTTTGAGAGCCTCAAGGAATTCATCAAGATCATCCAGAATCATCTTACCCGCGCGGCTGAGCATAACGCCGTTTGCAGTGTCGACGATGTCGGAAGAGGTACAACCAAGATGGATGAAGCGGGAGGAAGGACCGACCTTCTCTTCCACAGCAGTCAGGAAAGCGATTACATCGTGTTTGGTCTTTTCTTCGATTTCAAGGATGCGATCCAGTTCGAAGTCAGCTTTCTCACGGATGATCTCCATGTCTTCCGCAGGAATGCGACCAAGCTTGTGCCATGCTTCGCAGACAGCGATTTCAACTTCGAGCCAAACCCTGAAGCGGTTCTCCAGAGTCCACAGTTCACCCATAGCGGGACGGGTATATCTTTCAATCATTTTACCAATTCCGGTTAGTTGTTCAGAAAATGAGGTAAGGTTTTAGACGATCAGGGCCAACCATATAATATATGGTAGGCCGGAACAAGACACAGGGATTTTTATTGGCCGGAGTTCAAAGCGCAAAAAAACAGACGGCCCGGAATACACCGGGCCGTCTGGCCTATCAGCTAACTTGATGCGCTGTCGGAACTCTTTGCGGAAGAATCCGAGGATGTGGATGCACTGGTACTGCTTCCCGCCGGACTTGAGTTACCGGTTTTCCCGGCAGCCGAGTCGGTTTTACAGTAACCGGAAGAATACCAGCCTCCGCCTTTAAGTACAAAGGATGAATGCGACAGGACCTTGGTGGCTACACCACCGCAGACCGGACACTCTAGCTCTTTGTCTTCAAAGCTTGTCTGCCACTCTTCAAATATCTGCTGACATTCATGACATTGGTATTCATAAATCGGCATAAGACCCTCCAATAAAAAAGGCACGCCATACCTGCTGCATGCTTTTGCCCGTCTACATACATATAGATAAGCACGGCACCCGAGGTTGGCGGACCTGTCCCTGAATATGAGGGGGCTGAACCGGATCAGTCCCGCTTAATACAGAATTAAATCTGCGCGGGGACTGAAACAGATCAGTAAAATAAATTAGCTGGCTGCTGCAGCCTTTGCTTCTGCGATGCGAGCTTTGATTCTTTTAGCTCTACGATGACGTTTACGCTGAAGTTCTTTCTTTCTTTCGATCTTTTTGTGCCTACCCATTTGGAGACCTCCTGAATATTTTTTTCGTACTTGCTGCACGATTATATGCTGCAAAGAAGGAGTCATTACCCTAAAAAGGGATCAATTGTAAAGAACTTAAGCTAACACAATTCGCCAGACTTCGCTTTCAAACTAGATAAATATTTTTTTCACAAATTAAACATTTAAAATAAAAGTATATTTTTTAAGCAGTCGTATTTTGCCCCTTGACGGCAGACCACATCATGAACATATAAAAGTATCCATGCCGGAAACGGAGCAACACACTCCACGGCAAAAATCCTGTGAGGAGATAACCATGAAAAAAGTAAAGTTAAATAAAGCATTCAACCAGGCTGTCGAAGATATATCTGAAGTTTTCATGTTCGACCACTGGATGAGATTTTATTTCATCTTTGAAGAAGGCAAGAAACTGACCGTCAAAGTCCCCGAAGAAGTCTGCTCGCAGGTCGATAAAGAATACCCCGGTCTCAAAGGCCTGCTCGATCTGATGAACAACGAGGAAATTGATCAGCAAAAATCCATGAACACCGTCTGTTCTTTCATCGGCGCACGATTTGACGGTACCAAATACAGCAGCAAAATTGTCCCCAAGGTTTTCGACTCCAAAGATTTCAAAATGGAGATGTACCTCTTCAACCTCTGGATCAAGGGACACGAAACCTATCTTGAATCAGAGGTCATGGACTTTAACGACTGGAAAGAACTTTACTCCGGTTGGCGCGAACAGGACGAAGTCAAGAATTACGTTGAGAGACTGGGGAACGCAGGAAGCGGTGCGCACATCCAGCCCCCGACCTGCTCCACTGTGCAATAATCCGCTATTTTACTACCTAGAAGAAAGAGGAGTCCGCTTTAAGCTGACTCCTCTTTTTTTTATTTTATCACCCGGCGCGCACCAATATAATACCTGCGCCAATAATTCTTAAGCATTGACTCTTCGCGCACAGCATGACCGCTTTTGGGACTGTGTATAAATGAATAACCGTTGCCGGAATAAATTCCGGTATGCAGACTCTTACCCTGTCCCGGAATCTTAAAAAACACGATATCCCCAGCCTGAATCTCACTTCTGCGTACCGCCTTCCCGGCATTTTGCTGCTGCCACGAGACGCGCGGAACGTTTATGCCGTGCTTTTTATAGACCCACCATACCAACCCTGAGCAATCGAAACCATCTGACGGCGAAGATCCACCCCATTTATATGGATGACCTATCTGAGCCCGTGCGATCTTAACCACAGAATGTTTCAAATTATTTGAACTACTTCCTAGGACAGTAGACGGCCCGAGCATTTTTTTTCCGCAACCAGAAATAAAAATTACCACACAGCAAAAAAATACCAACCGCGAAATTCCTTTTTTCACAACTCCCCTTTCATTCATATCATCGTTTCTATCCTGAATAATCGGCATTAACAATAGATTTAACCTTTATCACCCATGCGACTGGTTACATTTTTCACAAAATAATTTTGAATTATCAATAATTTCTATAGGTATATAGAGCCACTTAATCTCAAATAGCTGTTGACTTTTCTTCAATTTTTGAAGACTAATTTGTACAGTTTAGGTGATTATTGTGAAACATTTTCAAGAGTTGCACAAAACCTAAAAAGATAACACGGCTGAGGCACTTTTTTCAAAATCTGGTACAACATCGCGTTACAGTGAGGTCCGTATGTTGCCCATGATGTTAGTTCTTGCCATCTTGTTGCCCTTGGTGGCTGCTGTCGGCTGCTACTTTCTGCGTGTGAGTGCGATCAGGTCCCTGATCGTTCTCGCAACCGGTGTAGTTCTTGCCGCGGTTTCCCTTGCTCTGCTCGGACAAGGGACTTTTACCTATTCTCCAGGTACAATTGTCGGAATCAGCTGGGATTCCCTCGTAACCCTGGCGGATTTTGCCCTGCTTTTCGTAATGCTCTATTACGCTTTCAAACTCAAAAATCAGATGATCAAGATCTTCGTAATCTTACAGATCATTCCGCTTGCTGTGTTTGAAATGTTCTTTGTCGATCATGCAGTTGAGACTCCCGCTATCTTTGCGGACAGCCTTTCCCTGATCATGGTCGCCGTCATCTCTATCATTGGATCGCTGATCTGTTTCTTCGCGATTCCTTACATGAAAGAGCATGAGGAACACCTGCACTTGGTAAAATCCCGCCAGCCGCAATTCTTTTTCTTCCTCGTTCTGTTCCTCGGAGCAATGAACGGGCTGGTCCTTTCCAACAACATTCTCTGGCTCTACTTCTTCTTTGAAGTTACCACCTTCTGTTCTTTCATGCTCATCGGGCATGACCAGACTCAGATTGCGGTCAAGAATGCTACCCGCGCCCTGATGCTTAACGCACTCGGCGGTGTTGCTTTCGTCTTCGGTATGATCTGGGCCTACGCTGAAACCGGCTCCCTTGACCTTCAGGTCATCATTCAGGCCGGTCCCATGGGCGGTCTTATGCTCGCTCCTCTGGGGCTGCTCTGTCTCGCGGGGTTCACCAAAGCTGCTCAGGTGCCTTTCCAGAGCTGGCTGCTTGGAGCGATGGTCGCGCCGACTCCGGTCTCCGCACTGCTTCACTCCTCCACTATGGTTAAAGCCGGTGTATACATCGTACTGAGACTTGCTCCCGCATACGCAGGGACTTTCCTCAGTCAGGGTGTTGCCCTCTGTGGTGCTTTTACCTTCCTTGCCTGTGCTGCTATTGCCGTCAGCCAGAGCAACGGTAAAAAGATTCTTGCCTACTCTACTATCAGTAACCTCGGTTTGATCATCTGCTGTGCCGGTCTCAATACTACTTGGGCCATCACTGCAGCTATCATCCTGATTATCTTCCATGCAGCCTCCAAGGCCCTGCTCTTCCTGTGCGTCGGCACAATCGAGCACGGCATCGGCAGCCGCGACATTGAAGATATGCACGGGCTGTATCTCAAGATGCCCCGCACTGCGGTTATCACCATCGTGGGTGTCCTGACCATGCTGCTGCCTCCCTTCGGCGTACTGCTAGGTAAATGGATGGCAATCGAATCCGCTTCCGGCGATATGTTCGTAATAACTATGCTCGCTCTCGGCAGTGCGGTTTCCCTCGTCTTCTGGGCCCGTTGGGCAGGTATCCTGCTCACAGCTCCCCTGCGCGACAAAGTTCCCGCAGAATCCCAGAGTGTGCTGACAAGACTCACCCTTACCGCTCTTGCCGGTATCGCAGTGGTGCTGTCTTTCTTCTCACCAATGCTCTACACCAAGCTCATTGAGCCTATGGTCGGCAAGTCCTTTGAAATTACTGCCGGCGTATTCGCATCACCCATGGGTGTTTTTGCTGTATACCCCATTTTCATCATCCTTGCCGCCGCGTTCATCTACTCATGGATTGAGACCAAGAAATCTGCAACTGACAAGTCTTCCGCGACTTACATGTGTGGTGCCAACGTTCCAGAAACCGGTGTTCAGTCCTTCATCGGACCCATGAACAGCCCGGTAGAACTGAAGGCAAGCAACTACTACATGAAAGAGTTCTTCGGTGAAGAAAGACTCACTTTGTGGGTGAACTTCGTTGCTCTTGCTCTCATCGTTCTTATGCTGGGAGGGGCTCTGTAATGAAAACTATAATTCTCATCATTCTCGGCATCGTTATAGCTCCTGTGCTGGGCGGCCTTATTGCCGGCCTTGACAGGCGCCTTACTGCGCGTTTGCAATCCCGCTTCGGTCCTCCGCTGCTGCAGCCCTTCTACGATGTTGCAAAACTGTTCGGTAAAGAAAAAGTTGTCAGCAACTTCTGGCAGGTCTTCTGCGCATGGATTTATCTCATCGCAGCAGCACTTTCCGTCGGACTTCTCTTTGCCGGAAGCGACCTGCTTCTGGTCTTCTTTGTTCAGGCTATCGGTGCTGTCTTTCTGGTTATGGGTGGTCTTTCAACACCTTCCCCATACAGTCAGGTAGGTTCACAGCGTGAACTGATTCAGGTCCTTACCTACGAACCGCTTCTCATCCTCGTTTTCGCATCCATCTTCATGGTAACCGGAAGCTTCAGGGTTGATGAGATTCTGGCCTATGAACAGCCCCTGCTCGTGCAGCTGCCTCTCATGTTTATAGTCCTCGGTTATGCTCTGACCATCAAGCTGAGAAAATCCCCTTTTGACTTCTCCACCTCCCACCACGGGCACCAGGAAATCGTCAAAGGTATTCTCACCGAGTTCTCCGGTCCTTACCTCGGCATCATTGAAATCGGCCACTGGTACGAGACCATCTTCATTCTCGGTATCTGTGCCCTCTTCTGGCACACCAGCCTGGTAGGTTGCGTACTCTTGATCGCCTCCACCTACTTTGCAGAGCTGATCATTGATAACACTATGGCGCGCATGACCTGGCGCTGGATGCTCAAGTACGTTTGGAGTATCGGTCTGGCCATGTCTTTCGTCAACCTCATCTGGCTGTACGCAGGTTAAGCTTATGTTCAAGAAATTCATTGGAAATTCACGCGCCAAGTCTCCGTGGATCATGCATTTTGACTGCGGAAGCTGCAACGGCTGCGATATCGAAGTTCTGGCATGCCTGACACCGCTGTACGACGTTGAACGTTTCGGTGTTGTCAACGTGGGGAACCCCAAGCATGCCGATGTCCTTCTGGTGACCGGAACCGTCAACCACAGGAACGCAAAAGTCCTGCGCAACATCTACGATCAGATGCCTGATCCTAAAGGTGTGATCGCTATCGGTGCCTGCGGCCTGTCCGGCGGTGTGTTCCGCGAGTGCTACAACGTTCTCGGCGGGGTCGACAAAGTCATCCCGGTTGATGTTTACGTCCCCGGTTGCCCGGCAAAACCCGAAGCAATCATCGACGGCGTGGTCACAGCCCTTGCCAAGTTTGAAGGCCTCAAAGGCTAAACATTACGAGGGGTAAGATCGTGATTGAAAATCAAATAGATGTAACTCTGGAAAGCCTGGTAGGCGAAGTATCCAAGATGAAGAGTGACGGTCAGCGTATGGTCACCTTCTCCTGCACCAACATCGGTGACGGAAAAGCGGATATTATCTACCACTTTGATAAAAACGAAGTACTGACCAACCTGCGCCTGACGGTAGACATGGATAAACCCGTGCCTTCCATCAGCGGAGTATACTTCGCAGCACTGCTGATCGAAAACGAAATACAGGACCAGTTCGACATCAAGTTCGAAGGCCTCGTACTCGATTTCGGCCGCAAGCTGTACCTTGACGACGAAGTGACCATCATCCCCATGTGTAACAACACAAAGGCGATGAAACCTAAAAAATAACTCGTCTTCCCGGATGAACCCAAGACGATAACAACTATAGGGTAAATTATGGCACGTACCATCATACCTTTCGGTCCGCAGCATCCGGTTCTCCCGGAGCCGCTGCATGTGAAGCTTGTCGTGGAAGACGAGATCGTACAGGAGGCCATTCCCGCACTCGGATACGTTCACAGGGGTCTGGAAAAACTCGCTGAAATCCGCGATTACCACCAGATGATCCAGGTCGTTGAACGCGTCTGCGGTATCTGCTCCAACATCCACTCAATGTGCTACTGTCAGGGCATTGAAGAGATCATGGGCATTGAGGTTCCCAGAAGAGCCGAATACCTCCGCACAATCTGGTCCGAACTTCACCGTATGCACAGCCACCTGCTCTGGCTGGGTCTCTTTGCCGATGCTTTCGGCTTCGAAGCTCTCTTCATGCAGTTCTGGCGCATCCGTGAACGCATCATGGACATCAACGAAGCAACCACAGGCAGCCGTGTTATCACTTCTGTCAACGTGGTCGGCGGTGTTCGTCAGGACCTGACTCCCGAAATGTGCTCCTGGATTCTTTCCGAAGTTGATACTGCGGTTAAAGAAATCAAAGAAATCCAGAACACCATCCTCAGCGACTACACTGTATGCGCACGCACCAAGGGTGTCGGCGTTCTGACCAAAGAACAGGCTTACGACTTTGGCGCAGCAGGACCGACCCTGCGCGGTAGCGGCGTTGCATCCGACATGCGTCTTTTGAAGTACGCAGCATTTGATAAAATCGACTTCGAACCTATCGTAGAACCGGACGGTGACTGCTACGCACGTTCCACCGTTCGTTTCCGCGAAACCCTGCAGTCCGCAGATCTGGTAAAACAGGCTATCGCCGGACTCCCGCAGGGTGATATTGCAGCACCCTGCAAAGGTAACCCCGAAGGCGAAATTATAACCCGTGTGGAACAGCCCCGCGGTGAATGCCTCTACTACATTAAAGGTAGCGGCAAGAAGTTCCTTGACAGGGTCCGCATCAGAACACCAACGTTTGCGAACATTCCGCCTCTTCTGGCGATGCTTCCGAACTGCGAACTGGCTGATGTTCCGGTTATCATTCTGTCAATTGACCCGTGCATCAGCTGCACGGAACGCTAGGAGGCCGAGACATGCTTAACATGACTCCCACTGTGCTCAAGAACCTCTTGTCAAAAAGTTCCACTCGCATGTACCCCATCGAGAAACGTGAGCCTTTTGAACGCTACAGAGGTGAACTGTTCAATAACATTGACGAGTGCATTTTCTGCAAAAAATGCCAGATGAAATGCCCTTCACAGTGCATTACCGTCACAAAAGATAAAGACAGCGGAACCGGAACATGGATTTGCGATCCTTTCGCATGCATCTACTGCTCCATTTGCGTTGACCACTGCCCGACAGGAAGCCTGTACATGAAACCTGTACACCGCGCTCCGTCCGCAGAACGCGATATGATGGAACAGACCGGTAAAATCAAGCCGCCCAAGAAAAAAGCCAAAGCCAAGAAATAGCTTCGGCTTTAGTCTGAACCGCAAAAGCCCCCGCAAAGTTAGACTTTGCGGGGGCTTTCCCATCTCACACAGAAAAAACAACATGTTTCACCCAGACGGCTTTCATGGATATATGCACTATTTCATTCAAGCGTGTTACACATTTACTGCATACGCGTGAACCCATCATGCATTTTAACTTTTCCTAACATCTAAACCCAGAAAGCAGAACCGGGGAGTCCGGTTCTGCCGCAAGCCGGGACAACCATAACCCAGCCTGAATAAGGGGAGCCCTTAAATATTTATACTGCCTGCTCATCCCGGAACTCGAGTATATCACCGGGCTGGCAGTCCAGAAATTTACATATCGCATCAAGAGTGCTGAACCTGATGGCTTTGGCCTTTCCGGTTTTGAGTACAGAAAGGTTCTGCGGTGTAATTCCAACGACTTCAGCCAAGTCTTTTGAAGAGACCTTTTTTTTAGCCAACATCACATCAAGGTTAATAAAAATTGCCATATCAACTCCTTAAATTGTGAGTTCCGCTTCATCCTGAAGCTTTCGGCCTTCGTCCATTACCCATGAAATCGCCAAAACCACACAAGCAATAACAATATTCCCGAAGTTGGCATCATCAAAACTCACAAAAATCAACCTATTCCCAACACCATTATTCATAGTTGCGATGTACGAAACAGCTGTTTGAGTAAAGGGATAGACAATCTCGCCGATGAGCAAAGCCCAAGCTGCCCGCCTGTAGCAGGCTGAATTATCAGCAGTGAAAATCATTCCCTGAGAGTACAGGCCGAACAATTTCACTAACTGCCAGCAGGAGTACATACCCAGCGCGTTGTATGGAGCGGATACAAGCAGCCCCAAAAATTTCTGAGTTCCGGTCAGTGGTCCCAGATAGTTGGGATCAAAACTCATCAAAAACTCCGACATGAAATATGATTCCGGATCACCGTTAAACATCAGCCACCCGGAAACTTCAAATACCGGAATTGCAATCAAAGTCAGCAAAAATGCATACTTCAAAAAAACACTCATTTTCTTAATCTTGTCCATCTAAGTCTCCTGAGAAATAATTTACCCGCCTTCTAATTCATGATTTACGGCAATAAATTATTGTTTGTCAATAACTTTTTATCACACAACATGAATACCACTTCTCCGAAGGACAAAAAAGGACAGCTGAACATAGCCCAACTGTCCCAATCTACAAACAAAATTTCTTGATGATTTTAAGCGTAATCAATTGAAATAATGATCATAAATATCAGGTAATTTACCCCAGCCCGGCAGGCAGGAAGCTGTAAACCAAGTTGTTTCGATACGCAGGCAATGCAATTTCATCCGGCCTTTCTTAGTACCGTATTTACCGTCCCCGACAATAGGAAATCCACGGGATGAGAGCTGGACACGAATCTGGTGAGTTCGTCCTGTATGAAGCTTAACCATGAGCAAGGAATTCTTCGCGCCGATCTTTACCGGACGGACAGAGCTAAGTGCCTCTTTACCGGAACCGACAACAACTTTCTCGCGCCCTTTAGGACCGCGCTTTTCCATTTTATCACGCAATTCTGTCCAATCTCCGGCAGGCCATTCTCCTTCTACCTGCGCAAGGTAGAACTTCCCGCCTTCGCCATGTTCCGCAAAAAAAACGGATAAATTCTTCTGTCCATGATGAGATTTTCCCGCCAGAATCACGCCTGAAGTATCACGGTCCAATCGATGTGCTGGAGCAGGTTTGTAAGGGGCCTCTGCAAACATAGACAGCAGACGATCTGCAACGGAATCGTCATGCCCGGTACCGCCTTGAGTCGGCAATCCCGCAGGCTTGCACACCGCCAGAAAATTATCGTCTTCATAAATTATGGGAAGTGCAGGCAGAGACTTCTGCTGCGTTTGCACTGCCTGATAAGGAGGGATACGCACAGTCTGCCCTTCTTTGACCAGATCAAAAGGCTTGCAGCGCCCTTTATCCACACGAACATTACCCTTACGAATCCACCGCATAACAGCCGGACGCGGCACGGCCCCATCAACCCGTCGTTCAAGGAAACGGACCAGCTTCTGCCCTGCTTCGGCCTTGGTTACTTTTACAAATTCAGCTGCCATTTATTAATACTCCGGCGTCTGGGGAAGGAAAAACTTTTGCAAAAGTT
>DDLU01000067.1 GCA_002340305.1 Desulfovibrio sp. UBA2564 | reverse complement strand
TTAACTACGGCTCCGCATATATATTAAGCGTGTTAAGCGACGCTTAAGTGTGATTTCGTGAAGAAACTTTTATGTAAATCTGTGTCTGCTCGCAACTATAAAGTTCTAAGAAAATTATAATTTTAACTGTATTTTATTTGTGTCGTAAATTATTCGTAATAACAGCATGTTATTGCTTAGACAACTTTACCACAACATTTGCCATGCCGACTTTTTTCAGCATCTGATATCTTGTTTCGGGAGTATTGACCTTTGCAATCGCTTTCTCAACGCACAGGTAAGGAATCATTGAAGTAGTGAATCGTGTATGTCCGAAGAATGGTTCGACCTTAAATCCTACCTTGGAGCCAAGTTTGTAAATACTTGCGTAGGTGGGCAGGCCGATGTGTTCGGGAATGTGCTGGCGAATATTGAGGAGGTGCGGGGCGCGAACATAGAAGCTCCCACCGTTTTCGAGCATTTCGTATACAGCCTTGAGGTGGGCTTCCTGCAATTCATACGGAAGATGTTCGTACATATCAAACGAGTAGACGATGTCGAATTTCTCATCTAGCGGCTTGGTAGCATCAAGCTGCAGGCAGCGGACACCAGCATTGTGCTTATCGGAAAGTTGTTGGGTCTGGCTGATATTTGTTGCGGAAAGGTCGGTCGCAGTTACCTGCTTTCCTTTTAATGAAAAGAATACTGCCGATGAACCGAAACCGCAGCCGACTTCAAGGGTTTTGGTTTTGTTATTTTTTAAGATGGCCTTGAAAAGGGATTTAACCTTGTTGGGGTATTTACCTTTTATATAATTGGAAATATGTTTTTCTTCTGTGTTCATGTCCAGCATGCTGAGTCCTTTGATTTTTGGCTTTTAAAAAAAGAATTAAGAAATAGCAAAAAATTTAAAACGGCAAATAAATAATTGGATTATGGTTCTGTAATGAAAAGAGGAGGCAGTCTGTGCTGCCTCCTCTTTTTTAAATACGTATTTAAGTCTTAAGCTTTATATTATTTAACTATTTTTATACTGTAAATGTCAATGTTAATCTAATATTGTGTTTTTTAGAGGATTCCTATGTCTTGGGCATGTTTTAAAAGCACCTTAGCAGATTGGTGCAATGTGTCATATTCTTCCTTATCGAGAAGGGTTTCAAGAACTGTTTCCACTCCATTTTCACCAATTATGCAGGGCATTGTCAAGCATACTTCCGGCAGGCTGTGTAGTCCTGAGACGCAGGTCGATACGGTGAGCACACTCTTTTCATCTTTGATGATAGCTTCAACAATTCGGCATAGGGCTACTCCTATGGCATTGGAAGTTGCTCCTTTGCGGTCGATCACTTCGTAAGCTGCCCTGCGGACTTGATTTAAAATTTCATCACGAATTTCGCGGCTGAACGGGACATTGCGTTGGGCAAAACATCTTTCCAGAGGTACGCAGGAAACATTGGCCTGACTCCAGACCGCAAGTTCTGAGTCTCCGTGCTCGCCAATGATGTGAGCATGAACGCTGCGCACATCCACATCAAGACGTTCCGCAAGAATCTGGCGTAGGCGGGAACTGTCCAGCACTGTGCCGGAACCGATGATCTTTCCTTTGGGAAGTCCGGTTGTTTTAAGTAGGTCGAGGGTCAGTACGTCCACGGGATTGGAGGCAACAATGATGATCGGTTCGCCGCCTAATTTGAGAATGTTATCTGCAATATCGGAAACGATTTTGGCGTTGATCTTGAGTAAATCCAGCCGAGTTTGCCTTGGTTTTTGGTTCGCTCCGGCAGTGATGACCACAATGTCTGCATCAGCGCAATCATCATATCCACCGGCTTTGATTTCCATGGGGCCGATTAGTGGTAAACCATGCCGGAGGTCCATGGCTTCACCTTCGGCACGTGCTTGATCAATATCCACCAAAACCAGTTCATTCACCAGTCGCTTCAGGCTTAGAGCATACGCGAATGCTGCGCCTACCATTCCGGTTCCAATTAATGCTAGTTTTGTTCTTCTTGTTTTCATATCCAGACCTCATCTGTTGTTATGTGAAACAAAAACGAATCGATGTTTTCGAGTTAGAAAATAAGATACTTCAAATTTGTTGGGAAAGCTTGTGCTAAATGGAAAAAGTTTTGCACCGATTGGGTGTGTTGCGGGATGCAGCTGAGCGTCAAGTTCAACTTTACGATGAGCTGCTTGGCTTGCAGAGCCTGAAGGTGTACTGATTTTAGAGAATAATGTTGTAGGTGGATATTTACCTTAGTTCTATGAATAAATCAGAAGGCAAGCCGGTATTATGAAAGATAAACTCAATATTTGTATTGTGGGGCCGTTTGACGCAGGCGTTGCTGCACTGAGACAGCAAGGTCATGCTGTCTTTTATCTTGCGCACACCGAAGAAGTTTTTTTCAATCTCCCGGAAGCCTTAGAAATTAAATCTTTTGCCCCTGATTTAGTATTGCAGGTCGAATGTCTCGGAAGGCGTACCCTGCTTCAAGGGCTGGATGAGCTTGATTGTCCCACTTTTTTTTGGGCTACTGATCCTCATTTGAATTTGCATTGGCACAGCTCCTATGCGCGCCTTTTTGACCAAACTCTTTCCACACAGAAATCTATAGTCCCTTTATTTAAGGCTGATGGCGTAAAAGATGTTCGCTGGCTGCCCAGATTTGCCTTGGATATGGCTTCGCCTCCAATTGCGGAGCGCAAAAATGATATCGCTTTTGTCGGGCGGTTGAGTGAGCAGCGCCCGGGGCGGAAATGGATGGTTGATTTTATCAACAGCAGGGTGGGGGAACGGACCTTTCCTGTTGAGCAGTCTCTGACTTATAGCGAGATGCTGGCCTTGTATCAGGATACGAAGATAATTCCAAATGAGTCCATTCTGGGTGAAGTAAATTTCAGACTTTTTGAAGGGACTTCCTGCGGATGTTTGTTGCTTACTCAGGATTTAGGTGATGAGCAGGCCTCGTTGTTTGAACCCGGAAAAGAAATGGACACCTATGCAGACGCTATAGAGTTGGAAGAGAAGTTGAAGCTCTATCTGGGCAATGATCAATTGGTGCAGTCCATGAGCGAAGCTGCTTATAAGCGGGTGCACTCCGAACATTTGCCCAGCCACCGCATCGAAACGATTCTGGAATATGTCAAAGATGCTGTCCGTTGTAGATCTGTCGGTCCTGATGCTGATAAATGGCTGGCGATTACCGTGGCCTCAATGTGGGAATCCGGTATGCTCAAAATACCGGTCGGCGAAGTGTTGTCGCTGCTATCCACCATTAAGCAAGACGAATCTGTGGTTATTGCAACTTTGAGAGTGCAAACCGTTGTCGGTGCCGGTTCTGTAATAGAGGAAAATTTAATGATGTTACTTGGCGGCAAGATGTTCGAAGATTCTTTCCGTTTGAATTTTACTGCATCAGCAGCGGCCTTGCGCCTTGGAAATTGGGATGCAGCAAAGGCGTTTTGGTATCGGTACCTGAATGCGGCGAAAGGCAGCAAACTGCCGCCCAAGACCCCAAAAGATTTGCTGATTCTTTGGGCTAAGGAACTCAAACGTCACGACATGTTTTTCCGGGGAGGATTTTCCTTTAACAGCAAGACTCATCTGCCGCATACAGTTATGGATTGTCTCGTGGCACTCAATGAGGCTCAGCCGGGTGATGTTGGGGTTTTAAAGCTCATCGAGACCATGTTGCGGTCCCGTAAAGAATTGGATCAGGTCAGGGATGGTTTTCTTACTTCCTTAGTGGCGCAGGAATTCAAGGATTGGAGGCTTGCGTTTGAGCTGGGCATTACGAATTTACATACCTACCGGCTTGATGAAGGAATGAAGAAGCTTGAAGTCGCAAGAACCTTGGCCCACGAAAAAGGTCAGGAAAGAGCTTTCGCCATGACCCTGAGAAGCCGTGATCAATCCGGACAGATCTCCAAGCGCTTGCAGGAATATTAACGAATTAAAAGCCAAGACTTATGCCCACTCCCGTTTCCTGTCTTTTCCGGCTTAGTGGTCGCTGGAGGGATTGTCGCCGTGTTTATTGCAATTGCTTTGCTGCTTCCTGAGGAGATTGATCTGACTAGCGCTGATTTTGTATTTTGATTTAAGTCGCACCATGGAACAAACTGCGTAATTTTATCTTGTTATGCGCCTTCCCCCCATCCCTTGGACCACTTATCAGCCTTTATGCGGCCCCGGAGTTATCGCCTGCACTTTCGCCGGATAGGATAATCAGGACCGGGAGATATCCACTGGCGACGAATCCTAATCGGCAGGCTTAGCCAGCCTTCGAAAAAGGCTGGCTTTTTTATTACCACCTCAAAGATAAACAGGTCAGCCCGCCATCCATTTTGCGGAACTCGGACATGTCGATGAAGTCCGGCTTGTAGCCGTTTTTATCGAGCATTTCTGCTGTCTTCTGGAATCCTTGCGGGACTAGCAGCTTTTGTCCCAGATAGAGGCAGTTGGAGCAATACTCTTCGCCTTCGGGGACAATCAGTTTTTTGAATCCGGCAAATTCCTCACGGTCGGCAAAACGAGCACTTATGATCAGGGTTTCCCCATCAAGGGCGGACATTTCAGTCTTGAGGTGGGGTAAGCCGTTTTTAAAGGGAACCGGAACAGTCTTGTAGCCGAATCTGGCTGCTGCTTTGGCAAATTGTTCGCAACCTTCCGCATTGGTACGGGTGTCGATGCCTACGTAGAAAGTTTTGCCCATGAGCAGCACATCACCGCCTTCCATAAGCCCGCTTCCTTCCATGCGGATAATTACGTCAGCCTGATTAGCGATTGCCGCTTCGATTTCGTTAATTTCGCCGCGTCTTGATTCTGCACCGGGGCAGGTCAGGAAAGCTGCAGTTTCATCTCCATGAGGGATCATAACCGCAGTATCTTCGACAAAGACGGAATCCGGGAACTTTTCTACCGGGGGCAGCACTGTCACGGTTATTCCGGCTTGTTCGAAATACTCAATGTAGCCTTTGTGCTGGGTTTGGGTTAGTGCCATATCCGGGCAGCCGAGCCCGGCTTCGGTTATTCCCTGACCGAGATTCTCAGCCGGGGTTCTGACGATTGCTTTGCTGAACATTTTCAGTCTCCTTTATTGGATAGTTGCGTCTTTCTTTTTTTGTTCTTCTGCAATGAGCGTGAGCTTGGAACGGATGTATGCGCCGGCTATGTTTCCGGCTTCGTCATCCTGCTTGGGTGCGAAAGCGGCAATATCGTCGGCAACCTGTTTTTCCATGCGCTCGGATTCCATGAACATGATGTAGACCAGTACCAGTGCGGAATCGTTATCCGGTGTTCCGCTGCAAAGTTCTTCGATCTGGTTGCGGGGAACTGTTTCCAGCAGGCGTTCGACAAACATGTTGGCCCACTTATCGTAGAGATCGGTGATGGGTGGGATCATGGATTTTATGTTGCGGACCGCGCCTTCATCAATGTTGGGCATGGTCATGGCAATGAACTCGCTGAGAGCGTCCTGACGGGCTTCCTCATCGGCAGTGCACTTGTCCATAATAATCTTGTAAATATATTTTTTGATTTCGGATTCCTGCATTGTTAAGTCCCCTGTTCTGAAAATTTGGATCTTTAAATGCCGATTGGTTACTAAAAAGAGAGACAGCAGGCAACAGCTTAACTTTACCTAACTTGATAAGGGTCTGCCTTTGGTGGTAAGCCAATTCAGACTTAGCAATCTAAGTGTTTTTGTATCTTAAGCGTTGATAACGCATGAAAATATTGATGGCAGTCAATCTCAGGAGATTATTTTAAAATGGTGAATGGTAAAAAAGTTGTAATGGTTATGCCTGCTTATAATGCGGCTACCACTCTTAAAAAAACTCTGGATGAATTACCTGCTGATGTGGTCGATGAGATTCTGCTGGTTGATGATTGCAGCCGTGACGATACAGTCTCGCAGGCTGAAAACCTGGGCATTAAAACCGTAGTTCATGCCTGTAATTTGGGCTATGGCGGGAACCAGAAGACCTGTTACCGCACAGCACTTGAAATGGGCGCAGATGTAGTCGTTATGGTCCACCCGGATTACCAGTACACTCCGTTGATTATCTCTGCCATGGTTTCGCCCATTGCCAACGGTGTTTTTGATTGCATGCTCGGTTCAAGGATACTGGGGACCGGAGCGCGTAAAGGCGGAATGCCCACGTACAAATATATTTCCAACCGGGCATTGACCTGGTTTCAGAATCTGTTGGTCGGTTACCATCTTTCGGAATACCATACCGGATATCGTGCCTTTTCCCGCGAATTGCTGGAAAATATTCCATTTGAAGATAACAGCGATGATTTTATCTTTGATAACCAGATGCTCTGCCAGATTATTTATGGCGGATACGATATCGGGGAAGTTACCTGCCCGACCCGCTACATGGATGACTCTTCTTCAATCAGCTTTGCCCGTTCAGTGAAGTACGGTCTGGGGGTTTTGCGTTGTTCCTGTGAGACTCTGGGACATAAGCTGGGATTGTTGAAAAGTGAATTTTTGAAAGATGTTCCCAAGCGTGGATAGGCGGAGTTAATCATGGGTGTTGCGAAAGCCGGGAATGAGATGAAGAAAGCGTTGATTGCTGCTGCGGTTCTTTCCGCACTGGTCCTTGTTGTTTACGTGCAGTGCGGTGGTTTTGAGTTGGTCACATATGATGACACCAGCTACGTGAGCAATAACCAGCGGGTTATGCAGGGGATTTCGGCTGAGAATATCGGTTGGGCTTTCAGTTCCTTCCAGCTTTCCAACTATCATCCGCTGACCGTGGTTTCGCACATGCTGGATACAACCCTGTTCGGTGATTCAGACGGTGCGCGTCATCTGGTCAACGTCTTTTTTCATCTGTGTAACGTCCCGCTGCTTTTCTTTTTCCTGCTCAAAGCTACTGCCAAAGTAGAGAAGGACGGATTAATCCCGTCTTTTTTTGTTGCGGCCCTTTTTGCCGTGCATCCTGTCCATGTTGAGTCTGTGGCTTGGGTTGCGGAACGTAAGGATGTGCTTTCCACCTTTTTCTGGCTCAGTGCCATGCACAGCTGGCTGGGGTGGGCCAAAGACAGGAACACGGCCTCTTACGGGCTGACTTTTTTATTTACCGGACTGGGCATTTTGGCAAAGCCGATGGTTGTAACCCTGCCTGCCGCACTGGTGCTACTCGATCTTTGGCCTCTCAAGCGGGTGGACTTTGCCGGGAATCCTTTGGGGCAGTTGTTCAAACTGATCGTTGAGAAGTTACCTTTGTTCGGACTGTCTGTGTTTTCAGCGGTTTTAACTGTTATGGCCCAGCATGGCGGGGGAGCTATGCAGACCGTGGAATCATTCCCCTTGAGTCTACGTATTTCCAATGCCTTTGTTTCATATGTAGCATATCTCGGTGAACTGGTTGTTCCTGTTAATCTGGCGGTCTTTTATCCTTATCCGCATGAAATACCAGTCTGGAAGCCTGCACTGGCTGCTTTGTTACTCATTGCTGTCTCTGCTGCGGCAGTGCGTTTTATCAGAACATTTCCTCTCGGTGCGACAGGTTGGTTCTGGTATCTGGGGACGCTGGTTCCGGTTATCGGGCTGGTGCAGGTCGGCGATCAGTCCATGGCTGACCGTTATGCCTATATCCCGTATATGGGAATTTACATGATCATTGCTTTCGGTTCTTCACGTCTGGTCCGTGAAGGTCGTTTGTCCGGTAAAGCTGCAGTCGGCCTCGGTGCGGCAGTGGTTGCGGTTCTGCTGGTCGGTGCCTACACTCAGGCCGGACACTGGAAGGATAGCAAGTCCCTGTATACCCGTGCCTTGGCGGTGACTGAGAATAACCACCACATGCATTACAATTACGGTAACCTGCTTGAGCGGGAAAAGGATTTCACCGAAGCCGCAAAGCATTTCAAAGCCGCATTCGAAGCCGATCCTTCGCATTACAAGGCCATGAGCAGTCTTGCTACAATACTTAGCCGCAAGGGTGATCCCTATACCGCAATAAATCTGTACCAGAGGGCTTTGCAGATCAATCCAGATTACGCCACAGCTCTTGGTAACCGGGGTATTGTCTACATGCAGCAGGGCAAATTCGAAGCCGCCCTTGCGGATTTACGCAGAGCGCAGCAGCTTGAGCCGCAGCATGTTAACCATATGATCAATATGGGGCTTCTTTACTACATGCGCGGGGATAATGCCTCTGCCAAAGAGTGGCTGCGTAAGGCCTTGCATATTGATCCTGACAACAAACTGGTGCGCAAAAATCTGGTTTTGATTCCCTGATTGAGTAATCAAGTATTTTGAAGTATCTCCGTTTTAGGGGGAATAATATCTTCCCTCTTAGTCACTGCTGATGGATTGTCCGCGCGTTGCGGGCCGTTAATCTTCTTTCCGCGTTCGGAGTGATGCATGGACATTTTTCTCAATTTCCTTCCCTTATTAAAAATTATATTTGTTTTTGTCTGCATGTTGGCCGGGATCAGGCTGAAACTTGGCGTTGGTGCTTCTATCCTTATCGGGGGTGGGGTGCTGGCTTTTCTCACCTCCATGCAGTCAGGCGAAGTTGTTCAGGTTGCGGCTGCCGCCTTGCGCGATGATAAAACTGTTTTTCTGGTGCTGATCGTGGCTTTGATCATGGTTCTTTCCGGCTTACTTGAGAAAACAGGGCAGGCGGGCAGGATTATGAATTCCCTGACCGGATATTTAAGAAGTCCCCGTTTGCGCTTGGTCTTTTTCCCGGCACTTATCGGTTTGCTGCCCATGCCCGGAGGAGCCATTTTCTCCGCGCCCATGATTCAGGAAGCAGCTAACGGTCTTGATGTTTCCAGTCGGGATAAGGCTGTTATCAATTATTGGTTCCGCCATGTCTGGGAGCTTGCATGGCCACTTTATCCGGGAATGATTCTGGCTGCATCTTTATGCGGAATGAGTATTTTCGAATATATCGGCTACACTTATCCGGGGGCATTCTTCTGTATTGCCCTAGGTTACTTTTTTTATCTTCGTCCTTCTGTGCTGCCCATGAAGAACAATGATCACCAAGCTGATGTTCCAGGTAACGGGCGGGATATAAAAAAAGTGATAAAAGAAGGCTTGCCGCTTATCGTTGCCATTGGCGGAGCTTTTGTTTTCGAGACTCTGCTGAGTTTTATCTTCCCCGCAGTTTTTTTTGAAATCGGTATCATTCTGGCCCTGTTCGCTGCGGTCCTGAGCTGTATTTTTGCCAACCCCGGTTCACTGCCCATTGTCCGCAAATTGCTCCTCGAAAAACGCTTCCTGAACATGATCTTCATGATTGTCTGTGTGTTTGTGTTTAAGGATGTGCTTGGTGCTTCCGGGGTTGTGGACGAGCTTTCCCGCCTTGCAGGAGGGGAGGCTGCACTGATCGCAGCGGCGGTATTTATCCCGTTTCTGGTGGGATTTATTGCCGGGATTACGTTGGCTTTTGTCGGGGCTGCCATGCCGCTGGTCGTCGGATTGGTTCATGCTACCGGACTTGAGCATCAGCTCCCGGCTTGGGCGGTGCTGTGCATGTTTTCAGGATTTTCGGGGATTTTAGCTTCACCCATCCATATTTGCTTTCTGCTTACCTGCGAATACTTTAAAGTGGACATGTTTTCTGCATGGAAAAAGGTTGTCATTCCCAGTTTGGTGCTTATGTTGCTCGGAGTGGCGTACTTTTTGGTTTTAATGTAGATGATAAATCCCCATTGCGGGTAAGATAAAAATCGGAGGAATTAAAATATGTCCAATCCCATGGTACTGATGGAGACTCCCGAAGGCGAAGTCCTCATTGAGCTTTTCGAGAAAGAAGCACCCAAAACCGTTGAAAACTTCCTGCGCTACGTAGACGAAGGTTTCTACGAAGGAACTCTTTTTCACCGTGTTATCAATAACTTCATGATTCAGGGCGGCGGCTATGACTTCTCCATGAACGAGAAAGAAAACCATGCTCCTGTTGAAAATGAAGCTGACAACGGCCTTAAAAATGAGCTTGGTACTCTCGCCATGGCCCGCACCATGGATCCCCATTCCGCAACTTCACAGTTTTTTATCAACGTGAAGGACAATGGTTTCCTTAACCATACCGCCAAGAACCCTCAGGGATGGGGGTACTGCGTATTCGGTAAGGTTATTGACGGCATGGAAGCTGTTGAGAAAATCAAGAAAGTAAAAACCGGTTCCTACGGTCCCATGGACGATGTTCCGGTAGATCCCATCAGCATTATCTCCATGAAACGCTTTGAAGATTAATTCATGAAAGTATGCATGATTGATAGTAATGCGCCGGAAAGTATTTGCTTCCCGGCGTTTTTTTATGCTTAGATTGTGATGTTGTACTTTATGAATAACAGTTTTAAATATAATGTATTTTTGCTATGTCTGTAGGTCGATGATGGAATTCGCAATTGCAGATATTAAAATGAGTAGGGGTAAGTGTTGGATAATTCAGAATTAACCATCCTTGTCATTGATGATGAGGATTTTGTAAGAGAGACAATAAGCGACTATCTTAGCGATTCCGGTTTCAATATTATTGATGCCGGGGATGGCGAGGAAGGGCTTGAGGTTTTCAGGCGGGAAAATCCGGATGCTGTTTTGGTTGACTTGAACATGCCTAAAGTTGATGGCTTTGAGGTGCTGGAAAATGTTGCTGCGGAAAGCCCGGATACTCCCATTATCGTTGTTTCCGGTGCCGGGCTGATTCAGGATGCCATCAAAGCGGTTCGTCTGGGCGCATGGGACTTCGTAACTAAGCCTATAGTTGATCTGAATATTTTGGAACACGCTCTTGGACAGGGGCTGGAACGGGCCACCCTGATTAAGGAAAACCGCCGTTATAAAGAACATCTTGAAGCCGAGGTAGAAAAAAGGACTGAAGACCTGCGTAATGAAATCAAGGTCCGGCGCGAGGCTCAGGATGCATTAATGGCTATTCAGGATGAAGTCATCGAAACTCAGAAAGAAGTAATCCTTACCCTCGGCGAAGTTGTGGAAACCCGTTCCAACGAAACAGCAAACCACGTTCGCAGAGTTGCCGAGCTTTCATACATCCTTGCCCGCCGTTTTGGCCTCAGCGAAGAAGAGGCTGATCTTTTACGTCTTGCTTCTCCCATGCATGATGTAGGCAAAATAGGCATTCCCGACACTGTTCTCAATAAGCCCGGAAGACTTACCCCGGAAGAGTTCTGTCTTATTAAATCTCATACCACCATTGGGCATGATATTTTAAGGCATTCCGAACGCCCTATCATCAAAGCTGCCGCCATTGTTGCTTATGAGCACCATGAATGGTGGAACGGTGAAGGGTATCCTCGCGGCTTAGCGGGCGAAGAAATTCATATTTACGGGCGTATTACCGGAATTGTTGATGTTTTTGATGCCCTTGGCAGTGAGCGTGTCTACAAGAAAGCATGGCCCATTGAGAAGATCAGGGACTATTTTGAGAAGGGCAAGGGAAAGCAATTCGACCCACACCTGACCGATTTGTTTTTTGAAAATATTGATGAAATACTCGAACTGAGACGCTCTTTCCCTGATGGCTAGGCCTGACTGAATTCAATCCCCGAGTAGTTTGTCGGGAGTTAAGGGGGCGGGATGCTTTTTGTTAGGTACAAGACTTAAGGCATCCTTACGGCATTTATTGGTGCACACTCCGCATCCCATGCACCTTTTGGGATCAATACGCATACGTTTGTCGCGCAAGCTCATGGCCCCGAAGGGGCAATATTCCATACACTGACCGCACACTGACCGCAGCCGATGCATTTGTGCGGATTTACCAAGGCGATATATCCGGCAGGGATCAGCATGGATTTTTTGCCGATATCAGACTTTATTGTGACGCAACATCCGGGGCAGCAGTTGCAGATTGCATAAAAGGGACCGTGCTTACTTTCCGCAAAGCAAAGATAGTGCACATGGCCTTTTGCATTTTTCGTTTCCAGAATCCTTATCGCTTCTTCTTCACTTATATATCTGGCCCTGTCGGGGCTGGTTCTTACTGTATACGAAGCATGCGGTTCCCCCACAAATATGCACAGCTCTTTGACTGCTGAAGGATTTTCCGCAGTTGCCGCGCAAGGGGACTCAAAAAGCGCAATGGGACTTTTCCCGTGCGGGGATACGATTTCCAGCGCGGCGTATTTGATCACGAGTGCTTTAAGCAGTTTGACCGCTTCGTCTGTGGGGATAAGTTTACCGTTGTATTTTTCAGTAAAATCATCCGCTAAACTCAGGATCTTTTTCATGGTTCTCCTTAGTATAGACATAAAATATCAGAGCCGGAAAAAATAGTATAGTTTTTCCAGAAGCAACTTCACAATCCACTATGCTTATGTCTATGCTGGTTATGAACATGCTAACATATTCCTGCTGGAGTTGAACAGGAGTTGTGAATGGAAATCAGAGTGCAGAGACATGGGGATACCGTTGTTGTCGGTATGAATGGGCGCATCGATGCTTTCGGAGCAGTTGAGCTGGACCGGACCCTTAAAGATATACTTGCAGATGAAGCCTTGGCCTGCGTGGCTTTTGATATGGAAGAGGTGCGCTATCTGAGCAGTGCCGGAATCCGTTCAATCGTGCGGACCACGAAAATTTTGTTTCGCCGTAATGGTGCGCTGGCACTCTGCGCAATCAGTTCTTACTGCCGCAACGTTCTTGATACCGCCGGGATGACCCGCTCCCTTAATATCTTTTCTACCCGCAGTGAGGCCATGAACTTTCTGCAATCCGTGCATTGGGAACGGCAGGCTCTGGAAAATTGGGAAAGAATGGAGACAGCCGATTCGCCTATAGGCAAGTTCAGGTTTGTCCCCGGAGAAAATTCCCATGCAAACCTGAAAGTGATCGGTTCCATTGCAGATATTTTTCATTCCCGTGTTGATGAGTCGCGCATTTTTTCCCGTGGTTTTTCGCAGACTGAATATTCCATCGGCGTAGGCGGGCTTGGAGAAGTATCGGATGATTATATGAGCGTGTTAGGCTCCATGATCACCATTGGTGGAACCATGGCCTGGTTGCCCACTGACGGTCATGATCTGGCCGATTTTCTTGTACCCCGCAATGATACCGGCTCGGTTATGATCCGTACTCCGTTCAACCTGACCCTTTCCGGTGGATTCAATGAATACATAATGTTTGAATCCACAGAAGAGGGCGGGACCACGCTGGACCGCCTTTACCGGGGGCTGTTTTTGCTTTCCCGGCGCAGGCGCAGGGATTTTCGGGGCGTTCTAGGCGTTGCGGCATGGATGCAGGTCAGTGAACTTATGGCTGGGACCATGATGCGTTCTCCTGTCAGGGAATTTGCCCCGGCCAACAAGAAATCGATCACTGATCCGGTCAATAGCAATGAATGGTTCAAGCGTGATATATTGCCCCGGCATAGCGATGTGACCTGCCTGACCTGCGGGGTGGGTGTTGATCTTTCTTGTGACCTTTCCGTCTACGATCAGTCCGGGCTTTACAATGCTTTTTACATTGACCCTGTAACAGCCGGGGAACGCGGACATATCCTTAACAACCACGCTGCTGTTTTTGATCAGATTCATATGCCGGAGAAAATAGTCTGCCTTGATAAGATGGTCCGTGATGTTTCCTCAAAAGCCGAGTTTAAGGATATGCGCAAACTGCGCGATAACTGCCGGGTAACACGTGCTTTTCTCGGCGTAAGTTATATCAGAAAGCTGGTCCGCGATGATTCCGGCTGGCAGGGTACTGCGGAGATTCCGGTCAGCCGTTCCATTGCCGAAAAGCGTTACAAGGAAGAAGCGGAATTTCCCCTTGTACCGCAGAAACGTGAGGCCGAGCTTAATAAATTTCAGCGGTTTTTAGAGGCCCAGCAGGCAAAACTTGTACAAGAAGATTGATAATCATACCGCGTTAAGTAAAATACTAGTTGCTTGGTCCTTCCTGTTGCAGGTAAACACCGCAAAAGAGGTTAATAATGTGATGGGTTCTAAGGAGGATATATGTGGTTTCGTTTAATGGGCAGTCTGCTTGCCGTTATGATTTTATGCACGCCTGCTTTAGCAGGAGGAAAAATCATCAAGGTCGGGGTGCTTTATAACCTTACCGGAGGAATGGCGGCTATTGACCGTCCCGGATTGCGCGGCATGGAGCTGGCTAAAGAAATTATCAACTCCGGTGGCGGAATTATGGGCCGCAAGCTCAGCCTTATTATTTCTGATTGTCGATCCAATCTTGATTCTGCGGCTATGGCTTCTGAAGCCCTTGCCGGGCAGGACGATGTGGTCGCGGTTATCGGTTTGAATGATACCGATTATGTCATGGCGGCTGCCCCGGCG
>DDLU01000310.1 GCA_002340305.1 Desulfovibrio sp. UBA2564 | reverse complement strand
AACTTTTGCAAAAGTTTTCCCTCTCTGGCCACCGGAGGTGAAATTATCTTTTTTCTTCACGGGCTTTGCGGAGCCATTCGTACCAGCTCTCCAGACCTTCGCGGGTGCGGCAGGACAGGGGGAACAGGTCGATGTCTGCATTCAGCTTGCGTGCGTGCTGTTTGGCCTTTTCAAGGTCGAAGTCCACGTAAGGCAGAAGGTCGATCTTGTTGAGGATCATTACAGATGAAATATGGAACATGAGGGGGTATTTTTCGGGTTTGTCGTCGCCCTCAGTCACGGTCAGCAGAGTTATTTTGTGGTCTTCACCCACATTGAACTCTGCGGGACAAACCAGGTTGCCCACGTTTTCTACGAAAAGGATATCGAGTCCTTCGAGGTCGATCAGGGAAAGAGCTTCTTTTACCTGACTGGAGTTAAGGTGGCAGCCGCCTTCGGTATTGATCTGAACGGCCTGTGCTCCGGTAGCGGCAACGCGGCGAGCGTCGTTGTCAGTCTGGAGGTCGCCTTCAATAACGGCCATTTTGAATTCACCCTTGAGGTCTGCGAGGGTTTTTTCCAGCAGGCTGGTTTTACCGGACCCGGGTGAACTCATCAGGTTGAGGCAGAGAATATTTTTTTCTTTGAAAAACTGTTTCAGTTCATCGGCAATTCTGTCATTTGCTTCCAGAATATTGCGTACCACAGGGATTTCACCCATTTCTAACTCCTTAAGTTAATCGTCAATCTCGATGCTTTCGATTTGTAATTCCTTGCCCTGAAGTACTTCATGACCTATTTCCAGACCGCATTCCGGGCAGGCCATGTAAAGCTTGTCTTCGGGTAAAAATTCATGCTTACACCCGCCGCAGCGGACTTTGATGGGAATTTCATTAACTTCGAGAACTGACCCTTGAAGGTCGGTTCCGACGGTTACGGCTTCCCAGCCGAAAGTGAGTGCATCGGAGACCACTCCCGCAAGCGCACCGTTACCTACCACAACTTTCTTGAGGTTGGCGCCGGGCTGCTTTTCCATTTCCTCTTCAATGATTGCAAGTATACTTTGCGCTATTGACATTTCGTGCATGGATTTGGACTAACTCAAATAATTATCAGGGGCAAGGTGCTTTAGCGCATAATTCTATAACTTTGGTGACACGGTCTATAATAATGTTATCTTAAGTAAGTGATGAGGTCTTTTTAAAATTGGTGTGATAATATAAAAAACGTATGCAGTTGCTTGCATCTCTTGCAAGTGCTTGAAAGCTTGGGTATGTGGAGGGAGTGTTTATCTGGCCGCCACTTTCGGCGGCATTTCTCGGGGATATGGCAAAGGGGGATTCGGCTGCATTATTGTAGTCGGATTTTATTTGTTTTAGCCTCTGAATAATTAAACTTTTTTACGCACCGGACTCTTTCCGGATTCTGGAGGACATGCAGATGTATGTGGGACTGAAAATGCTCAAGGACTTTGTAACCGTAACCCCGGATACTCTGGTCAAGGAAGCGGACAAAATTCTGGAAGACAATCAGTTGTGGATGCTTCTTGTGAAAGACGGGGAAGACCTCGTAGGCTATGTCACCAAAGAAGATGTCCGTGCTGCCTTGCCTTCAGTTATCAATTCTCTTGATAAACATGAACTCAGCTACCTGCTGAGCAAGATTACTGTCCGTGAAGTGGTACGTAAAAATATCACTATGATTCCTCCCGAGACAGAAATCGAAGCTGCTGCTGACCTCATGTTTGAGATGAATCTTTCCGGTCTTGCTGTTGTTGATGAGAGTAAAAAGCTCATCGGTTACATTAACCGTAATAAAATGCTGGAGCTGCTGGTCGAAGAAATGGGCCTGAAACAGGGTGGGTCCCGTATTGTTGTTGATGTTGAAGAACGCACCGGTGTGCTTTACGAGGTTGCCGGAATTATTTCTAACATGAAATACAGTATCATCAGTACCGGGGTCTTTCACCACAGTAGCCGTCGCATGGTAGTTGTCCGTGTTGATACTGAAGATCCGTCTCCAATTGTCTCCGCTCTTCGTGAGCGTAAATATCTGGTGGTTGGGCCTGAAGATTTTATGTCTGAATGGACTCAAAATAATTAGCTATATTAAGATAGCAGGTTACTATGAAGCCGGCAGCAGTTTATTTCTGCTTCCGGCTTTTTTAAGTATGTGTGAGGTTGATTATTGTTTTTATTGGCTATTGAGGCTATAGTGTAAAATGGTAAATGTATTTTTTTAGTGTTGGGAACGGGTGTTGTTTATGTTGAAGCGTTGTTTTCTGTCCTTTGGGATTTTCATCCTATGCCTATTCATGCGTGCTGGAACGGCCTGCGCTGCTGATTGCGGTTTGCGGGTGATTACCGAGGAAACTTACCCTTCGACTATTGTGGAAGACGGGCGGTTGACCGGGTTCGGAGTGGATATTGTCAGGGCAATGATGAAGGAGATCGGTTGTGAAACAACCATAGAACTCATGCCTTGGGCGCGTGGTTACAAGCACCTGCTTTCCCATCCTGATATCCTGCTTTTTGCAACAGCTAGAACCGAAGAGCGTGAAGATAAGTTCAATTGGATAGGACCTTTAGCTTGCTATAAGTGGGTTTTTTACGGCTTGAAAGACATGAAGAACAAAGTGAAAAGCCTTGAAGATGCTAAAAAGGTTTCCGGTATAGGCGTATATAGAAATGATGCCCGTGCGCAATTTTTAAAGAGTAAGGGCTTTACAAACCTTGAGGTCATGGATTCTCAAGAAGTCAATTTTAAAAAGCTGCTTCGCCAAAGAGTCAAGCTTGTAGCTACTTCAAATATAGGAGTACCGGGATATCTTGCAGCCAATGAGGAGTTGCGCAAGAAGGCGATTCCCATTTTTTCCTTCAATAAGGTGAGACTTTACCTTGCCCTCTCAAAGAAGACTGACCCCGAAACGCTACAAGTTTGGCAGGACGCTTTTGATACCCTGAGTGCTAATGGCATAATTAGAAAAATCCAAAATAAATGGATTCAGGAATGTAATGATTAATTAGCCCATCTAGAGAAAATTAAGTTCTTCAATTAGAACATTACTTTTGCGCGCTTGAGTGTTTGTTGTCTTTATATCGGGCGTAGGATTACTCTTGAGTAAAGATTCCAGAGCCTTCTTGTCGTCAGAGGTTTCTGCGATGAGCTGCTCCAAAGAGCACTCCTCAATGAATCCTTTGCCCATAAGAAAGTTTAGAAAAATACAGGCTTCTTCAAGGGTTTTATTTAAGCGTAAAGCGCGCCGGAGATATTCAAGACAGGGTTGTAACTCGCCTAATTCGAAGTAGACCCGCGCGATATTGAGGTGTAGGTTTTCATCTTCCGTGACCAGTTTTTCTGCTTTTAGATAATATTCCAGAGCTTGCGCCAGCATCCCCCCCTTGCGAAGAGATATGCCGAATTCGTTGAATAGATGTTTATGCTCTGGTTCAAAGCAACTTTCAAGGCATACCAGACGGCGAAAGATGTTGTCTGCTCTATCCATTTCGCCGCGATCCAGATAGGTCAGGCCCAGTCCGAAATTTACGCGTACATTTTCTTCATCAAGGCTCATGGCTTTGTTGAATTCGTATTCGGCACTATAGCTCTCGCCGTTTTTGCGATGGCTTTCGCCTAAGGATATTGAATTATTCAGCTTTTCAAGGTTGGGGAGCAGCTTTTCCACATACAATTCCGGTTCCGGGTGGTAAAACTCAAGAAACTTATCCATCTCCACGGCGGCCTGCGGACCTGTTGGGATATAGTTGTCGTTGAGTGCCTGAACTTGCAGGACTCCATTGTCCAGCTCTTCAGCGTACCAATATGTGGTCTGTACTGTTTTTCGTTTAGTCGTCCCTGTTCCTATCTCTGATTTTTTTTTAGCTGAAAAAATCCCCTTAATTTTAACCCGTTTCCTCACTGATCACTCCACACGGTTTATTAAGTAGATTTTATTTTATATTGAACAAGCTTGTTTGAAAAGTCTGTATCATCGAAGTTTGACAATAAAAAAGACCGTCTCCGAAGAGGCGGTCTAATAGCCTTAAATGGCTTTAACTGTCAGGTCAACGCTATGCGATAAAGAATAATTCCTTTTTCGCAGCTACAGACTAACCGCAGCTGCCAGAGCAAGAGCCGCATTCGCCGCCACCCAGCTCAAGCTTGGAATCGATCACGAAACCAGTGTAGCTGAGGTCAACGCGAAAAGGGCTTCCCTGTTCGTTAAGATCTTTATCCAGCAGGAAGGTGAAACCTTCTACTTCAAATTTCTCATCGTTATCTTTTGGCTCATCCAGAGCCAATGCCAGCCTGGGGCCAGCTCAGCCACCTGTAGCAAGGTAGATGCGGATGGGGGTCCTGTCTTTATCTGCAAAATAGTTTTCAAGCTGTTTTTGCGCAGCTTCGGTGATTTCAACCATTTATTTCCTCCTCATAGGATTTGTCTATCCAAACTAAGATCTCTATCAGCTTTTGTCAATCTGATCTGGTTGACCAAGTCCTCCGCATAAGGTAATTAATGTAGTTTAGAAAGAGTGTTAGTAATTCAATAGTATCTTATAAAAATATTTTTAAACATGTTCGAACAAGAGTGTTTAGTGCTCAAGGGAGATCGTAGAATGAAAACCAAGGATATCATCCTCGCAACTGCCAAGAAAATGATTTCAGAGGTGGGTTTCCACAAAGCCACAACCGCTAATCTGGCGAAAATGGCTAATATTTCTGAAGGCACAATTTACAGACATTTTGAAAGTAAGGAAGATATCCTGCTTCATATTCTGGATTCCCTTGAAGAGAAGTTTTCATATTATATTGAAGCAATTCGGCAGAAGCTTGACCGGGACGAATGTACTATTGAAGAGATTATGAATGAGTATTTCTCTTTTGTGGAAGAAAATGAAATCGATATGAAGATCATGCTTTCCACATACGGCCTGCTTGATTCCTCCAAGCGTCTGATGGCTGTATTTCTGAAAAACCTTGAACTGATTCTCGAAGACTGCATCAAGCTTGGTATCAATAAAGGCACTGTTCATGATGTGCCTGTTGAGGAGAATGCGACTGTGGTTATGACCATTATCTTTGGCCTGACCAGAATGCAGCTTTACTGGCCTGATCGTCAGGATGTGCGTGCTGAAGCCGTTGAATTCTGCCGCCGCAGTATCCTGAAGTAACCGTCAGGAAAAAGATGTTTTACCAAGGGCTGTCCTTCTAAGGGCAGCCCTTTTTTTGTGGCTGGAAGGCGAGGGTATTTTTTTTGCAAAAAAAAGACCAGCCTTCCCGGTGGAGTTCCGGGAAAAGCTGGTCTTTTAAATTCACCTTTTGTGGTGACTTCTATACCTGTCTACTTGACGGGGGGCACACCAAAGCGGGTAATTTTATTTAATTACTTTAATGAATTAGTTCTTTTCAATCTGCGCATCAACACTTTTGTCCTGCTTGGCAAAATACTTCTTAGTCTCAGCGACAACAACCGGGGTCAGCATGAGTAGGCCGATGAGGTTGGGGATAGCCATGAGTCCGTTGAAGGTATCAGAGAGGTTCCATACAAAGCTGAGCTTAGCGATGGCACCAACGCCTACGAATATGATGAATACTACGCGGAAGGGCTGTACAGCCTTAACACCGAAGAGGTATTCCATTGCTTTTTCACCGTAGTAGCACCAGCCGAGGATGGTGGAGTAGGCGAAGAGGATCAGGCCGATGGTAACGATATGCGCGCCGCCGGTCATCCCTTGTGCGAATGCGATGGTGGTTAGCTCAGCACCGGTGGTTCCGTTGGACCATGCGCCGGTGAGGATGAGAACCAGACCGGTCATGGTGCAGACGATCAGAGTATCGATGAAGGTCTGGGTCATGGAAACCAGAGCCTGAGTAACGGGTTCTTTGGTCTGTGCTGCGGCAGCTGCGATAGGAGCAGAGCCGAGACCTGATTCGTTGGAGAAAACACCGCGGGCAACACCCATTCGGATCGCAAGCATTACAGTCGCGCCAGCGAAACCGCCAACTGCAGAAGTGGGGTTGAAGGCCTGTTCGAAAATAAGGGCGAAAGCTGCGGGGATGCCGGAAAGGTTCGTCAGGATAATGTAGGAAGCACCGGCCATGTAGAAAACGATCATGATGGGTACGAGTGTTCCGGTTACTTTACCGATTTTCTTAATGCCGCCGAGGATAACCGCTGCGGTCAGAGTCATCAGCAGGCCACCGGTGATGTAAGGAGAGATACCGTAAGTGGCTTCAACTGCGTCTGCAACGGAGTTGGACTGAACCATGTTGCCGATACCGAAAGCAGCAAAGGAAGCAAAGATTGCGAAGAGTGTCCCCAGCCAAGGCATGTTCAGACCCTTGGAGATGTAATACATGGGACCACCGCTCATTTCACCGTTTTCATCTACTTCTCTGTATTTAACAGCAAGAACGGCTTCTGCGTATTTGGTAGCCATACCGACAAGGCCGGTAATCCACATCCAGAAGAGTGCACCGGGGCCGCCAACTGCAACTGCGGTAGCAACACCAGCGATGTTACCGGTACCAACTGTTGCGGAAAGCGCAGTCATCAGAGCCTGGAAGTGGGTGATGTCACCGGGTTCATCGGTTTCTTCCTTGCGTTTAATAAGTGCAAGATACAATGCATAGAAAAGTTTAGTAAACTGGACACCGCGCAATGAGAGGGTCAGCCAGAAGCCTGTACCGACAAGAAGAATCAGCATGGGCGGTCCCCATGCAAATGCGCCGACTTTTCCTACAATAGCGTCCAATGAAGTCATGAAATCCATAAATAATCCCTTGTTGTTTTTAGCACCAAATTTCTGCGATAAATTTGCACAAGTTCGCAGAATCAACCCTTTGCAAAATATTGTTCTGAGATACGTACATAAAACAGAAGAAATGAGCAAGAAAATTATTGTGAATTTTTTTTAATCTCTAAAAAAGAGTTTTTTGTGATGTTGTTGTGTCCATTATTGTATTTAGAAGTACTGTTGTTTGTGTAGTATTGCATTGTATGGGCTTTTTTTTTTGTTTTTTTGTTGAAAGTCGTATAGAAAAGATTTCTTCGTTAAAAGATAAAATATAATGTTACATGTTGCGTTTTAAGGAAAAATGTAGGGTTTGTTTTGGCTAAAAGTTAATTTTGTCGAAAAGTTGTCTGAGTAGAGATTTTTTTGTCAAAATTGGCACAATACATCAGGCGTAAAAATGATGTGTCACAGGGTGTACTTTTGGGTGTAAATCCTGTTGGTACAACAGTTGCTGATGTAATCCATAGTATATGGCTTATGTTCTTGTAATTTAGACTTAACTATTTGTTCTGATGTGCAGGGTGAGTGATTAATTGCACTTATTTTTGTGCAAAGTGCAGAAAAATGCACTTCGGATTTTGAGGCCGAAAGTGTAATGGAGTTAGCTTTGGGAAAGAAAAAAAAGGGTAAAAAGTCCTCAATACAGGGTAGGCAGGAGAGCGGTGGGCGCAAAAACAGTAATATGGTCATCATTGTCATTGCGGCCTTGGCGGTGGGATTGTTTTTCGGTGGTGTGTTTATCCCTGCGCTGAAAGATTCTTCAGCCCCGCAGACAACAAGCGGGGGAACCGGGTTTGAGCAACAGATAGTTGAAACCAGGAGGCTTCTTGAAGCCAGTCCGGATTCAGTGAACCTGTGGACCAAGTTGGGCAATCTGTATTTTGATACTGACCAGTATGCCAAAGCGATTGATGCCTACAGCAAGTCAGTTGCTTTAGATCCGAATAACTCACACGTGCTGACAGATCTTGGTGTTATGTATCGCAGGAGTGGAAATCCGCTGAAAGCGGTGGAGAGTTTCGATAGGGCTATTCTCGTTGATCCGACACATGAGACCGCGCGTTTCAATAAAGGTATAGTTTTATATTACGATATTAAAGATAAGGCCGGGGCCATCCAGTCTTGGAAAGGATTAGTCCAGATGAATCCCGGTGCCAGAACTCCAAATGGGAAGCTGGTCAAGGATATGATTAGGGAAATGGCGCAGTAAAGCGTAGTGTATTTTGTTTGAGCAAATTGAAATGCCGTACTGTTTTTTAGTACGGCATTCTTTATTTTAGAAGAAAATCAGGCAGGGCCTTTTCGATTAGCTGGGCGGTTTTATCGACTCCCCTCTCGCTGCCGGGGTGAAATTCTGTAATGCCCATTCCGCAGATATCCAGATTTTTCGAAATCCCTTCGATGATATTAAGGACATTGCTAAAAAGCAGTCCCGCAGGTGGAGAAGGCTTTCCATGGGCAAAGCCGATGGGATTGATCGCATCCACGTCGAGGTGGATGTAAACCTTACTGAATCCTGCTTTCTGAATCTGTTTTGCCAGCCACGCTGGGTCGCGTTCCAGTTCTCCCGGGCCGTAAAAAGGCATTTTGTGGCGGACTATCACTTCAAGCTCAGCGGGATCAAAGGTTCTTGCTCCGGCACAAAATACCTGATTGGGCTGCAGAGGGTTTCTCATTGCCCTGTTTATTTCCGGTCCGCAGTTTCCGAGAATGGCGGAAAGGGCCATGCCTTGAAACCTGCCCGATTGCGAGGTTGCCGGGGTGTTTAAGTCCGGGTGGGCATCAAACCAGACTAAGGCCAAGTCTTCCTTGTGCTGGCGGGACATCCATGAGACTGGAGCCACTTCCGTACCGCAGTCACCGCCAAGTAGTAAAACGCGGTCAGGATTTTCCTGCCTGAGTATCTCTACAGCATTTTGCAGTTGTCCAACTATTTCATTTAATCCCGCAATAGGACCGCCATGATCAAGTTCTCTGAATGGTGCTGTCTCTACTTTGTGTGGTGTGGGAAGTCCGGGGATTCCATCTGCAAGAGCCAGCGCACCTTCATGGAGTGCTTCATTATCAATTGAACCCTGCCATTGCGGAAAAACAAGGGTGATGTCTTTCAATCTCAATCTTCCGGTTTAAAGAATTTTAGTCTCAGGGCATTGCTGACTACGGTTACAGAACTCAGCGACATTGCCGCAGCTGCAAACATGGGCGAAAGTGTCGGCCCACCCCAAATATGCAGCAGTCCGGCAGCTACAGGAATTCCCAATACATTAAAGGCGAAGGCCCAGAACAGGTTCTGCTTGATATTGCGAACTGTTGCACGGCTGAGCGATAGAGCGGTGAGTACTCCGCCTAAATCGCCTTTCATCAGTACGACGTCTCCCGACTCAATTGCAACATCAATCCCGGTGCCCATAGCTATGCCCAGATCAGCTGAGGCAAGTGCCGGGGCATCGTTGATTCCATCACCGATCATGGCGACTTTGCGGCCCTCTGCTTTTTCTTTGTTGACCACTTCAGCCTTGCGGTCGGGCATGACCTGCGCAATGACTTTATCAATTCCGGCCTTATCGGCGATGGCGTGGGCGACTTTTTCATTGTCCCCGGTAAGCATAACCGTGCTGACCCCCAGCCTATGAAGTTTGCTGATTGTCTGCGGGGTTTCGTCTTTTATGCGGTCGGCGATTGCCAGAATTCCGGCAAGCTTGCCGTCTTTGGCAACATAGAGCGGACTTTGTCCTGCGGCGGCAAAACGCTGGGCAGCCTCGTTTGCTGAGGCATTCTCCAATCCGCCGACAAAATTCTGTTCAAGGAACCGGCGGTTGCCCAGTAACATGGTCCGGCCTGCTGTTTGGGTGTTGATGCCCAGACCGGATACAGCTTGAAAGGAAGTCGTTTTTGGTAGTGGCGAACCGTCTTGTTCGGCAGCGCGCACCACAGCTTTTGCCAGTGGATGCTCGGATTGTTTTTCCGCAGAGCCTGCGAGCAGAAGCAGTTCCTGAGCATTCTCGCCGTTCACAGTGAATGATTCCGCAACTTCGGGCTGTCCATAGGTCAGGGTTCCGGTTTTATCGAAGATCATGGTCTGGATTTTTCCGGCGGTCTCAAGTGCTTCGCCTGATTTAACCAGAACGCCAAGCTGCGCGCCGCGTCCGGTTCCGACCATGATGGCGGTTGGAGTTGCCAGTCCCATGGCACAGGGGCAGGCAATGACCATGACACTGATGAAAATGCGCAGGGCGAAAGTAAAAGGTTCTGTACTGAAAAAGAACCAGCCCAGTGCGGAGATGATACCAATCACCATGACCGTGGGGACAAAGTAGAAGCTGACCGTATCCGCAAGGCTGGAGATGGGAGCTTTCGAACCTTGTGCTTCCTGCACCAGACGGATGATCCGGGCCAGCACAGTATTTTCGCCAACATTGCTGACCTGAACTTTTAATGCTCCGCCTCCGGTGTTAACCGTACCTCCGGCAACATCATCACCGGAGTTTTTGGAAACAGGCATTGATTCCCCGGTGAGCATGGATTCATCAACGTCTGAATGACCTTCTACTATTTTGCCGTCAGCGGCAACACGGTCTCCGGGACGGATAAGGATAAGGTCTCCGGGACCGATTTCTTCCAGCGGAGTAGGAATTTGTTCGTCGTTCTGCAAAAGGATGGCTTGCGCCGGGGTCAGGTCCATGAGTTTTTCAATGGCTTCGGAAGTGCGTGAACGCGCGCGTGTCTCTTGAAACTTACCAAGTGAGATGAGTGCAATGATGGTGGCGGCGGATTCAAAATACAAATCCATGGCCCGTGCATGAGCATCAATTCCCAGTCCTATTTCAATGGTGTTCCATAGTGAGTAGACCACCGCAGCCGAGGTTCCAACAGCAATGAGGGAGTCCATGTTCGGTGCGCCGCGCAGTAGATTTGGGAAGCCTTGCTGGTAGAAGTTGCGTCCGAACCAGAGCACGGGTGCGGTCAGGGCAAATTGGATCAGGGCAAAACCGAACGGAGAACTGTGCGGTTCAATGACTGCAGGCAAGGGCATGCCGGCCATATGGCCCATAGTGATGATTAAGAGGGGAATGGTGAAGGCGAGCGCGGCAAGGAGTCTATTCCTCATTTCGGCTAATTTTGCTTCTTGTTCAGCTTTTCGCGCTTCGAAGTTTTCTTTTGCATTATGGGCCGACTGGATTTGCCCTGCTTCAAATCCGGCATCGCTGATGATTTGCCGGATGTCGCGCAATGAAATTTGTGAGGGATTGAAGACAAGTGTGGCAGTTTCGGATGCGAGACTTATCTGGGCATTGATAACACCGTCTGTGGCATTAAGAACCCGTTCCAGGCGGGATGAGCAGGCGGAACAGGTCATCCCTGAAATGGGTAGTGTCAGTTCCGTACCTTCAATTTTTTCTACAGCTTCAAACCCTGCCATTTCTACGGAAGCAATAATGTCTGCGGCAGAAACCAAATCCGGGTCATGGTCGGTTGAAAGTAGTTCCGCAGCCAGATTGACCGTTGCGTTGCTGATTCCTTCCAGATTGCCGATAACTCTTTCAAGCCGCGCTGAACAGGCGGAACAGGTCATCCCTTTAATCTCAAATGTGCTATGCATGGTCTATATCCTTGTTTTCGGGAATTCCGGGGATTGCATTGCCCGGATACATTAATTATAGCTATTCCCGGAAGGTTGTTTTAAAAAAGTGATTTGAACAGATTTGATATTAAGAATCAACTTTTTTTGATGTGGGAAAATATGAAAGAACAGAAGACTATCCTTGATGAAAAGGCCATGGCCCGTACTCTGGACCGTCTCGCTTCAGAGGTTACTGAGCGACGCGGCGACAGTGAAAATCTTGCTATCATCGGCATTCAGCGTCGTGGAGCCGACCTTGCTGAACGGCTGAAACTTATACTTGATGAAAAACTTGGTCGCAAGATTCCTCTCGGCAAGCTGGATATCAATCTTTACCGCGATGACTGGACCAATTTGACCCGTCAGCCGAGCATCAACTGTACTGAGATTCCTTTTGATATTGAATCCGCTTCCATTGTTCTGGTGGATGACGTGCTTTTTTCCGGTCGTACTGTCCGTGCCGCGCTTGAAGCAGTTCTTGATTTCGGCCGCCCGCGCCGGGTGGAGTTGCTGGTTCTTGTGGACCGTGGACACCGGGAGCTGCCCATTCGTGCTGATTACGTGGGTAAGGAAGTGGTTACTTTTGAAGATCAGCACGTCAATGTTCTGGTCAAGGAACGGGATGACGAAGATAAGGTTGTCCTGATTCGCTCCTGATTTTCATGACTTAGCTGCGGAGCGTACAGCGCCCGGAAGGTTTGATATTTTTTATGCAAGAATGGAATCAAGAATTTTCAGAGGATTGCTCTGTCATTCTGATTGGTATGGCCGGAGCCGGGAAGTCAACACTTTCCCCGCTTCTGGCTGAAAAGCTCGGCTGGGAGCACATGGATACTGATGCCGTAATTGAAAGTTATTACGGTTGTCCACTGCAGGCTATTGTGAATCATCTCGGTGTTCCCGAATTCCGCAAGTCCGAGGAGTACATTGTTTCCGGTGTTGGTGTTTTCCGTACTGTGATTTCCACTGGCGGCAGTGTTGTTTACGGCCCGAAAGCAATGGAAAGACTTAAAGGTCTGGGACCGGTTGTTTACCTGCGAATTTCAAGTGAAACCTGCCTCAAGCGTGTCGGCGGCGGTGAAAATCGAGGACTCGCTATCGGTTCAGGGCAGACTCTCGAAAGTCTTTATGCTGAGAGGATTCCCCTCTACGAACAGTATGCCGATTTCGCGGTTGATACTGATAAATGCCCACCTAAAGAATGCGTCGAGCAGATTTTTCAGTGGCTTAAATCAAAAGAAGATTAATAGTTAAGGATAGATAATGAAAAAGATGACCAGACAGGCCGTTTTCCGCAAGCTGGGTGCCCTTTATGAGCGCATGGCTACTGTTTATGCTGATACTTCTGCAAAGATCGGTCTTTCCTGCGAGAATTGTGAAGAGAATTGTTGCACCAGCTATTTTCAGCACCACACTTATGTGGAGTGGATTTACCTATGGCAGGGGCTTAATAAGCTTCCGGATGCCAAGCGTAATGAATATATCCAACGCTCTGAAGATTACGTGCGTAATGCCAAAGCCATGCTGGATAACGGCATGCGCCCCAAGATAATGTGTCCTCTGAACGATGACGGACTTTGCGGTGTCTATCAGCACAGACTGATGATCTGTCGCATGCATGGGGTGGTAAATACCCTGCGGCAGCCTAATGGCCGTCAGCTTTCATTCCCCGGATGTTTTAAGTGTCAGGACCTGACCAAAGATATGGACAATGTTCCTGTGGTTGACCGCACCCCACTCTATAAAGAACTGGTCGGTCTTGAGATGGGACTGCTTGGCAATAAGATCAGAACTATGCCCAAGGTCGATTTGACCCTTGCCGAAATGATCGTCATGGGACCTCCGAATTTGAATGGATAGCAGCTTAAACTATTTGTTCATTCTGGCGGCAGCCATGAGAAAGGATATGAAGTCGGTGATGCCGTTCTTGCGGCATTTGATGTAGCGCATGGCGTATTCTTCGAAGGTCAATTCTGCGCCATATACGTGGTAAAGCTGTTGCGGTCCGCCAAATTCAAGGCCAAGAAATTCAGCAATCTGCGGATGAATGGGCTGTTCAAAGTCTGCAAAAGGCGGCGGGAACTTTTTCAAATCATGTTCACTCAGCCGGGACAAACCCAGTTCTTTCAGTATGGTCTGGGCGATTATGATTAATAGTTCAGCGCGGGGATGGTTAATGGTATTGAACAAGGGCTTTTGTTTGTAGTTATCAAGAATCCAGTCCACGTATTTTACCGGAGTCCGGGCTTCTTTTTTTCTTTCTGTCTTGATTGATCTGTCCATGATCTCATTGAAATCATAAATGTTGGTCAGCTTTGTCTTCATGAACAGATGCATGATTTGGGATTCGCTCAGCTCCCGCTTAAGCAGGGAATCAAGAAAGGTGTCCCGGTAATCGAACCCCGGTTCTCTGGACCACAGTGGCCAGTAGTGAAGGAAAAGCATGCTGGGAAAAGGCAGGGCACGGGCTTTATCATTAAGTTGCCCAATTATTTTTTCGGATTCCAGTTCGCCCCATGCTTCTCCGAGCAGAGGCTGGTAAAGAAACAGGTCGCAATTGGCGATAAGTCCTGTTGGGATGGATTCACGGGTGTAGTTAGTATAGCGATGGATTTCGTAGCCGGAGCTGAATTCTTCACTCAGCAGGAGCAGTTCTTCCATCGGCTCACCCTGACAATTTGCATGTAAGATACAGTTTTTTTTCATTTCGGAATGAACCTAGCATACCCGATTATGGTTTCTCAATACGGCAAGGCTGTTAATATGAGGTTATGGCAGTGAATAATTTTTCCGCAAAAGAGTTACTGCGTGTTGTAAATGAAGTACAGGCTGTGGATTCTTCGCTTGAAGGGCAGGCCAGGGGCCATTTGGATAGGCTTACCAAGCCGCTGGGCAGTCTGGGCAGGTTGGAAGACCTTGCGGTGAAGATGTTTGTGGCCTCGGGCGGCAAAGCTCCGCAGGCTGATCCGGCGTGCATTTACACTATTGCCGGGGACCACGGTGTTAACGAGGAAGATGTCAGCTATTTCCCGCAGGAAGTCACCCGCCAGATGGTGGAGAATTTTCTAGCCGGGGGCGCGGGTATTAACGTGCTGGCCCGGACTTCCGGGGTAGAGCTGATGGTCGTTGATGCCGGATGCAAGGGTGGAGCTTTTCCTGAGCATCCAAACCTGATCCAGCGTAAAATTGCTTGCGGAACTGATAATATTTCCAAAGGTCCGGCAATGGATGAAGAGTGCTGTCTGCGAGCCATGGCACTAGGGATTGAACTTGCTGATGAGGCCTATGCCCAAGGGGTTAAGGTGCTCGGTACCGGGGAAATGGGAGTTTCAAACACGACTCCTTCAACTGCTCTGTATTGTGCATATTTCGATCTGGACCCTACCGATGTGACCGGTCCCGGCGGTGGCATTGATGCTGACGGAGTGGCCCGTAAGACTGAAGTTGTCCGCCGTGCTCTGGAAGCGAATGCTGAAACCGTGCGCTGCGCTGATCCTTTTGCTATTCTCACCGCGCTTGGCGGTTACGAGATTGCCGCGCTGGCAGGGCTGATTATCGGCGGTGCCAGAAACAGGCAGATGGTTTGTATTGACGGATTTATTTCCACTGCCGCTTATGCTGCGGCCTTTAAAATTTGTCCGGCTGTAGGCGGTTACAGCGTGCTTAGCCATGCCTCGGCCGAGCCGGGATATGCAAAAGTAATCAAGGCTCTTGGGCGCAGGCCGCTGCTGCATCTGGATATGCGTCTTGGAGAAGGTTCCGGCGCGGCTCTGTCCATGTTTATGCTGCGCGCTGCCGCAAATATTTATAATGAAATGGCAACGTATGACGATGCCGGAGTTCATTCAGGAGGTTAGGTCATGATGAAAGAACTGGTAAAGACTGTTAAAGCTGCCGGTTGAGCAGCCAAGATAGCTCCGGGGGACCTGGAGCAGGTTTTGTGCGGCTTAGCCGTGGAGGATGAGCGCCTCCTTACCGGACTTGGCGGGAACGAAGATTCAGCCATTGTGTCTTTTCCTGCGGGGAAAGCACTGGTTCAGACCGTGGATTTTTTTACTCCGGTAGTCAACGATCCTTATTGGTTCGGGCAGATTGCCGCGGCAAATTCATTGTCTGATGTCTACGCCATGGGCGGTGAACCTTGGACAGCCATGAATATCGTCTGTTATCCCATGAAGGAAATGGGCCCGGAAATTCTGCGTGAAATTCTTAAAGGCGGTATGGATAAAATCCGTGAGTCCGGTGCTGTGCTCGCTGGCGGACACAGTGTTGAGGATGACGAAATCAAGTACGGTCTTTCCGTAACCGGAATGGTTGAACCTGATGGTTTTGCTTCCAACAAAGGCCTGCGCGAAGGCGACCAGCTCCTGCTGACCAAGCCCCTTGGAACCGGAGTGCTGGCAACAGCCCTTAAGGCCGATTGGGACGGTGCGGAAAAGTTTGAAGAAGACGTATACAAGTGGGCTTCTAAACTGAACAGCGCAGGCGGTAAGGTTATTCGTGAACTGGGTCTTAAAGGGGCTACTGATGTTACCGGATTCGGCCTTGGCGGCCATGTGCTTGAGATGGCAGATGCTTCCGGGGTTGCTGTTGAGCTCTGGTTAGATAACGTGCCTTTCATGGATAACGTGGTCGAGCTGGCTTCCATGGGTATGATCCCGGCAGGAAGTTTCGCCAACCGCAATTATTGCAGCTCACAGGTGCGGGCCGCAGCTGATGCAGATATCATCAAGACTGACCTTGTCTTTGATGCCCAGACATCAGGCGGATTGGTTCTGGCTGTACCGGAAGATCAGTTGCAACAGGCGAGGGATATGCTGCTGGATGCCGGTGATCTCGCTGCCCATGTGGGTGAGGTTAAGGCCCATGAGGATGGTGTGGCGCGCTTGCAGATTGTTTAAGATTTGTCGATTTAGAAATGAAAAAGGCGCAGGTTGTCGCAAACCTGCGCCTTTTCTTCTTAGTGAGGGGGAATTGGCGATTCCTTTATATGAAATATATTTTTAAGCCGAACCCCGGGGGCTGGTGACAGCCTGAATGAGTTGGGCATTGGCATTGTAAACCGGGGAAGATGTAATCTTCACCAGTTCGCGGTGCATATCTGAATCCGCGTATGCCTTTCTTTGCAGCCTCTTCTTCTGCAAATCCTTCATGGAGTTCGCAAGATCTTCGTCCCTTACGGGCGGTACCTGTGAAACCTTATTGAGTTCGGGTCCGCTTGACATTGTATACCTCCGTCCTTGGAAGTTATAAATGATGGTTTTTAAAAGAACATGATTCCTGTTTATGTCTTTTATCGGACGGCAGACGGTTTACTTTAGGGTCTTGATGTAAAAAAATAAAAAGCCCGGGGCATTGTGCATGCTCCGGGCTTTAAGCTTTATTATCTTAAATGCTTATTAGCATTTGTCGTAAACGCGGTCGAGAATCTCTTTTGCACCTGCTGCCAGAACTTCTTCAGCAAGAGTGATGCCGATGTTCCATGCATCATCAGCAGGTCCTGCTTTTTCCATGCGGATGGGGCTGGAACCATCGATATCGGCAACGAATCCGGTCAGTTTGACCTGATCTCCTTCAAGCTGGGACCATGCTGCGATGGGTACCTGACAGCCGCCGTCGAGTCCGGTCAGGAAACCGCGTTCAGCTTTGACCTGACGGGCAGTCATTTCATCATGCAGGAATGCGAGGATATCCTGAATTTCGGTGTCCTCAACGCGGTACTCAATGCCCAGAGCACCCTGTGCCACTGCGGGCAGGAAGGTCGGGGGACCGAGAATTTCGCTTTTGGGAGCGGAAAGTTTGAGTCTGTTCAGTCCGGCGGTAGCAACTACGATGGCATCAAATTCACCATTCAGGAGTTTTCCGACGCGGGTATCGAGATTGCCGCGCAGGGATTCGATTTTGAGGTCATCGCGTAGGGATAGAACCTGAGACTGACGGCGCAGGCTGCTTGTTCCGACAACTGCTCCGGCAGGCAGATCCTTGAGAGAGTCGTATTTAACGGAAAGGAGGGTGTCGGTTTCTGCTTCACGCGGGGGAATGATGCCCACTTCAAGGCCCTCGGGAAGTTCAGTGGGAACGTCCTTCATGCTGTGTACGGCGAGGTCTGCACGACCGTCGAGCAGTGCTTCTTCGATTTCTTTTACGAAAAGGCCCTTACCGCCGACTTTTGCAAGCGGAACGTCCAGAATCTTGTCGCCCTTGGTTTTAATCTTGAGCAGTTGAACTTCAATTCCGGGGTATTCTTCACGCAGAAGATCGGAAATATGGTTGGCCTGCCAGAGAGCAAGTTTGCTGCCACGTGTTGCGATGGTAATCTTTCTCATTGTTCCGCCGTATTGTTTGAAAATTTATGTTTATCTAGCTGCCGCAGGAAGAACAGTCCCCACCGGAACAACCGGCACAGGCACTGCTGCTGGAAGATGCCGCCGGAGCGGGTGCTGCTTCGAAATCACCCATATCAGGTGCTCCGCCGTCAGTTTTAAACTTGCAGGCAGACATGAGCTTAGCAGTTTTTTCGGATTTACATTCCGGGCAGGGAGGGCATTCGTCGCGGTTGAAAACCAGATCCTCAAATTCCTTACCGCAGTCAGCGCATTTATATTCGAAAATAGGCATTTATTCTTTTCTCCGTGCTTTAATTTACAATAGCGAGAAATTGCATAGCCCAAATTGTCAGGCGGGGCAATGTCTCGCCTACATATAAGTACGCTTGGGAATATGGCAAGGTGGAATGATTGGTGAAAAATTTTATTTCTGCTTTGCTGATGCTCCCAGATAAATTGCTGAAAGGGTGATAAAAACACCCAGCCAATGGGTGAGCGTTGTTGGTCGGGAAAAAATTATAACATCCCAGAGAAAAGCTAGAAACGGTTGAAGCAGAAGAACCAATCCGGTTAATGAAGCCGGAATTTTGGGCATGGCTGTGGCTATCATTATCCAGCCTACAGCCTGACTGAACAGTCCCAGTGTAAGCAGATAGCCAAAGGATTTCAGGTTCGGAATGGCGAAGGATGCATCGGTTGAAATTAAAGGTATAGCCAGAAAAAGCGCGCAGAAGGCCGAGACAAAAAGCAGTGGCGAGAAAACAAGATTTGCTTCTTTATGGACCTGAATTCTTCTCAACATCAGCATGAACAAGGCATAGGAAAGTGCGGTCAGCAGCCCGTAAACGATCCCCTTAATTGATGAGTTGGAAAGTGCCGACCAGTTAAAGCCGATCAGGAGAAGCAGCCCGAAAATTGCGATCGGCAATGAGAGCACAAAGCGTTTTGTTAGTTTCTCATCCAAAAATAAGGCCCCGCACACAGCCATAATAAAAACCTGGCAATTTCCTAGAATCGTTGCCAGTCCGGGACCTACCAAGAGGATGCTTTCATGCCAGAAAAACAAGTCCAGTGCGAACAAGAAACCGCAGAGACTATACGGTATCACTTGTTTAAGGCTTATTTGTTTTAATTCACCTGAAAAAAAAGCAGCTATAAATAAAAATACTGACCCGAAAAAAACGCGGTAAAACCCGGATGTTGTTGCGGAGACATCAGCTAGACCGACCCATACGGCTGAGAAACTTATCAGAAAAGCTCCTGCAAGAACTTTCTGCATTGGTGTTACGCCTGTTAAAGAATTTTTCATTGATTCTGTTTAGTTTCCGTTGGTTATTAAGATTTTAAAATACTAATGCGCTGCCGGGACCTGATTAAGTCTTAGTCCAGAATATTATGAATGGCTTGCATGATTGCCTTTCGGGCGTGGGAGGCAATAATGATAACATCCGGTCTGTTCTGCGCGCAAATTTGCGGAGCCATAACCGGATAGCCGTCAAGCACTTTCCCTTGCATCTCCGGGTTGCTGTCCAGAAAACCTAGGAAATGTTGCGGCTGGGTCCGTTTCACAAGATGCTGGTAGTGAAGTTCATACTGTCCGCCAGTCCCCCAGATATAAAAGAAATCATCGGGCAAAGCCCAGAGGTTGATCATTTCAAGCTGTTTTAATGCGTGAAGGGTTCCGCTGCCGTCCATGCGCACCGCGAACATGTCATAGTAGACCTGATTTTCGTAATTATCGGGGATGAATCCGCTGCGCATTGTTTCAAGGTCTGGTTTTTCAAAAATATAGTTTTCAATATCCAGCGGCTGATGCTTTTCATCTTTCCGGGCGATCAGAAAACTGTCCCGTGCTTCGTACCAAACATCAGGAGCACCCTCAGGTGCGGCGGCAGAGGAAGCGTGGATTACTTTAAGTCCGGCATAACGGGCCATGGCTGCCATGCCGTCTGCAAAGAAGCGGTAGCAATCAACCGGGCAGGCATGGTAGGCAACCCCGAAAGGGCCGGGTACTACGATTGAAAGAAGACCTCCGGGTTTGAGTACCCTCGCGATTTCTTTCATTGTTTCCCAGAAAAATTCTATATGCTCGAAGACCTGTCCGGAAATAGCCACATCAAATGAATTGTCCTTAAGTTCCCGCCAGCAGTAGGGATTTTTAACCGCAATATCCACATTGGGACCTGCGGTCATATCAAGTCCGGTGTAGCTGAATCTGCCGTCAGAGAAGAGCGGACGGTAAGTCTGGAGCGGATCATCCTTATTTACAGCGCAACTGCCGATATCAAGAACTTTCATTTTTTTACCTGAATCACTGCAATGGTTTTCAACGAACCATTGCATGCGTGCATATGAGCTTCTGTGCATGGCTTCTCCGTTCCGGGGGTGAATTCAATTCTGCGTTTATATTGCACCCGCCGGGTGATGTCGATAAATAAAGAAAGGCCCGCAGGCATCATCGCCTGCGGGCCTTTGAATAATCCACTTCGGATTGATTACTTGGTCTTGGCGATAGGCCAGATTTCATCAATGCGTTCGATGGGTGTGATCTCGATCTTTTCCAGAAGTTCTTCGGGAATGTCTTCGAGGTCTTTCTGGTTCTGGGAGGGGATGAGCACCCGCTTCATTCCCAGAGATACGGCAGCGAGGATTTTTTCCTTGATGCCGCCAACCGGAAGTACGCGACCGCGCAGTGAGATTTCACCGGTCATGGCCAGCTCCGGGTTGGAAGGGATTCCGGTCAATGCGGAAACCAGCGCAGTGACGAGTGTGACACCTGCAGACGGTCCGTCTTTGGGTGTTGCACCGTCAGGAACGTGGATGTGCAGGTCCTGTTCTTCATGGAATTTGGAGCTGATACCATATTCGTCTGCATGGCGACGGGCAAAAGATACCGCAGCCTGTGCGGACTCTTTCATCACATCACCGAGCTGTCCGGTGAGTAATTGTTTTCCTTTACCGGGCATGGCGGAAACTTCCACGTGCAGTACGGAACCGCCAACCGGGGTCCATGCAAGACCGAGAGCGACACCTGCAGGTAGTTCGGATTCCTTTTCATCTTCAAGATGCTTGGGAATACCGAGATATTTATGCAGATTGTCGGCGGTAACTTCGAAGGGGCCTTTTTCGCCTTCAGCCTTTTTACGGGCCAGTTTGCGGCAGACGGAACCAACTTCGCGTTCAAGGTTACGCAGTCCGGCCTCGCGGGTGTATTCTTTGATGATCTTGGCAATGATTTCATCTTCCATGATCATTTCTTTTTCTTTAAGACCGTTTTCCTTGCACTGCCGTCCAAGAATGTAGCGCTTGGCAATATTGACCTTGTCATGCTCGGTGTAACCGGGAATGCGGATTACCTCCATACGGTCCAGCAGGGGACGGGGGATGGAGTCGAGCACGTTGGCGGTGCAGATGAACATGACCTTGGAAAGATCGTAAGGCACGTTCAGGTAGTGGTCGGTGAATGAATTGTTCTGTTCCGGGTCCAGTACCTCCAGCAGAGCGGAGGAAGGATCTCCACGGAAATCGGAACCGAGCTTGTCGATTTCATCAAGCATAATCACCGGGTTACGGGTTCCGCACTGCTTGATACCCTGAATGATACGTCCGGGCATGGAGCCGATGTAGGTCCGGCGATGACCGCGAATCTCAGCTTCATCACGCATCCCGCCAAGGGACATACGGTGGAATTTACGTTTCAGGCTGCGTGCAATGGAACGGCCCAAGGAAGTTTTACCGACACCCGGGGGGCCCACAAAGCAGAGGATGGGACCTTTCATGGACGGGTTGAGCTTGCGTACGCTCAGGTATTCAAGGATACGTTCCTTGACCTTCTCAAGATCGTAATGGTCTTCATCCAGAATTTTCTTAGCTTCGATGATATCAAGGCGGTCACGGGACTGCTTGGTCCATGGAATCTCGATCATCCAGTCAAGGTAGGTGCGGATAACGGTAGCTTCGGAAGCTTCTGGATGCATGGCTTCAAGGCGGCGGAGCTGTTTTTCAGCTTCTTTGCGCACTTCCTTGGGCATCTTGGCTTTTGCGATAGCTGCTCGGATTTCTTCAGCTTCCTCGGCTTCATCAGTGGACTCACCGAGTTCTTTCTTAATAGCCTTGAGCTGTTCGCGCAGGTAGAAATCTTTCTGGGCCTTGTCCATACCTTCTTTAGCCATGGACTGGATCTTGTTCTGCATGGAAGCAACTTCCACTTCCTGAGTGAGCTGGGTGTTGACCAGAGTCAGACGTTCGACTGGTTCACCGCACTCGAGAATGGACTGCGCCACATCAACCTTCATGCGCAGGTTGGAAGCGATCAGGTCGGCAAGGCGGCCCGGTTCGTCAACACTGTTAAGCACACTCATGATGTCAGCAGAAGAGATGCCGCGCAGGGTCAGGATTTTTTCGCTCTGCTCGCGGGAGGAGCGGACCAAGGCTTCCTGAGTTGCATCCAGTTCACCTGATTCCGCTTCGGGAATGGCTTCTATTTCAGCGATATGAAAAGGCTCGGAGCCGATAAATCTTTTAACCTTGGCACGGGAAACACCCTGAACCAGCACTTTCAGACGACCGTCAGGCATCTTGAGCATGCGCATGATCATGCACACGGTTCCAGTCCGGTAGAGGTCTTCGTGCTCCGGGTTTTCAACTGCTTCGTCTTTCTGGGTCAGAATCATGACATAGCGGTTGCTGGTCATGGCAGCTTCCACTGCGTTGACGGATTTTTCCCGGCCCACGAAAAGAGGCAGAATCATGTAGTTGAAGACAACAATATCGCGGACAGCCAGCACCGGAAGGGTGGTGGGGATATCAACGCGGGCATCTTCAGGAATGGTGCCTGCGTCGTCAAGCAGGTCTGCGGCATCATGGAGAACGTTCAGCGGTGAAACCGGGGGCTTGTTAAGGCCCTGATCATTTCCCGCATCCGAAGTCGGTTCCTGATGTTCTTTTTTCTGATCTTCCGCTTTGTCTTTCTTATTCAGCTTCAGCGGTTTGATAGGTGATTTTTTTTTCTTCAACGCAAAATCCTTTCGTTCAGAAGTGGTTCTTGTTCAAAAATATGAATTACAAATATCCTGCTTCTTCAAAGCTGTGGTAACTGTCTGCAGTCACAATAATATGGTCTAAAAGGCGAATTCCCATATCGGAGCAAAACCCCGCTATCTCCATTGTCAGTTGAGTATCCTCAGGAGATGGAGATGGGTTTCCACCTGGGTGGTTGTGGCTAAGTATCACTCCCGTTGCATCGTGACGTAAAGCAAGGGCCACCACTTCTCGTGGGTACGCTGCGGCTTTATCCACCGTACCTTTGAAGAGTCTTTCCCAGCATATCACTTTGTTTTGGTTGTTGACCAGTGCAATCCAGAATTCTTCTTTGGACAAATTTCCGATTCGGGCCATGGCTGCCTTGCAGACGACATCCGGGGAGGATATCGGCTCTTTGCCGTTCATGGGTTCCTCGGCAATTCTGGTCCAAAACTCACGCATAAGCGTAAAAAATATTAAAACCCCGGGTCCTATGCCTTTGAATTTCTTTAACTGTTCCTCCGGTGCCCGGAAGACTCCGTTTAGTGAACCGAATTCGGTCAGTAATTCCTTGGCAAGTGGTTTGGTGTCCTTGCGGGGAATAGCCTGACCGAGCATCAATTCCAGAATTTCGTAGTCACGGAGAGTGTCAGCTTTTTTTAGTAACTGTTCTTTCAGGCGTTGGCGGTGTCCGATATAATGCGGTTTATCCTTCATAATAAATAGTAAGTCTGCTTTGGCAAGTGGTACAGTTCAAAGCCGGGACGGATTCAGACAAAAGGCTGAGTCAGAGCGCGGGATTCATTCATAAAAGAATAAACCGGATGCAGGTGCAAATCAACCTGTTTAACGTGTAAAATGATATAAAATGGCTTTAAAAACACAAAAACCGTGTAAAAAGATCATTTTTTACACGGTTTGAAATGTTTTTTTGAAACTAAATCAACGTCTGCGTTGTGGCGGAGAGAATAGCGAAGTAAGTGATGCCACCAGCAGCTCGAGAGCCTGTTCCGGCTTACGTTGTCCGGTCTTGATGCCGATTTCCGCTTCCATGACAATATCAAAAAGTCTGGCAATTCGGGCTGCGCCAAGACGTTGGGCAAGAGCCTGCTTTTGCTTTTTCACGAAAGGAGGCAAGCGCACTTCGGAGTCTTCGCCATGGATCATCATCCACAGAGCACGCGCTTCGCGGGTCAGCGATGCGGTAAGCATGAAGATCATGGAATCTTTTTCGCTATGGTTGGTCAGAACTCTGCGCCAGATTTCTACCGGATCACCACCTTCGGACATGGAGCGCATGAAAGCAAAGAAGTCCATCTCTTCAGAATGGGCAATGAGAGCAACATGTTCCATGAGAATTTTGCGGTCCGGTCCGGCAGCTAGGTCCAGTTTATCCAGTTCCAGACGGGCGGCACGGGCATCCTTGGGCAGAGCCTGTGAAAGTGCATTCAGGACAGGACTATCGATATGCAGGCCGTTGTTTCTGGCCCATTTGCCCACAAAACCGGAAATTGATTTTTGATCCAGACCAGCGGATTTCCAGAACCACTTCTGCTTGTCGGCGAATTTCCAGCATTGGCGCTTTTTGAGCACTGCTGGAACCGGGGCGGTTTTACCCTTCCATTGGCCTTCAAGGCAGATAAAGAGAAAGGATGAACTTGCAAGTGAGGCCAAGGCCTTATCAATATTTTTCCAGACTGCCGTTTTAAGCTTATGGGCACGGCGCAGGATAATTACTTTGCTGGAGCCGAAGAGAGTCTGCAAAGTCAGGTCATCCCAGAATTGCGGGGGCAGGTCTTCGTCAGCCCAGTATACCTTTTTCTCGTAATCAGTGGCACTGTGCTTTTCTTGCAGCTCCGCAATATTCGCGTGCAGCAGTTCTGCATCAGGGCAGATGAGAAACATGTATCCGGGTCTGGACATTAGTAAGCCTGATTCATGCGGTCAACAAGACGGCGGATCATGAGCTTGGTGATCAGCTGTCTGGTCTCGTCTTCCTGACCGACATAGTAGGATTCAGTAACTTCAAGAGGACCGGAGTTCCAGATCAGGGAACCGTCAGAAGAGCTGGTTACTTTCATCTGGACCTTAAGGGTCATATCGTATTTCAGGGTAACGTCCTGATCACCGAGGATACGGCTACCGTCGGAAAGTTCTAGAATACGGATATCGAAAAGTGCTTCGGCTTTGGATTTATCAACCCAGGTCAGCTGACCGCGACGGGTGATTTCGTCACGCAGCATGGAGCGTATTTTAGGCTCCAGCCAACGCTGAAGAGTGGGGTTTTCTACTTTGGCAATAGCTACTTCGCGGAACTGCTCACCGACTCTGTTCGGTTCAGTCGCGGAGTTATGGTACCCGCAGGCGGAGATAGCAAAAACAACACAGAGAAGTAACATCAATTTTTTAACAGATTTCATAACAGGCACAGTACTAACTCCTCTGGATGCGAAGCTTATTAAAAGGTTTTGATTCG
>DDLU01000052.1 GCA_002340305.1 Desulfovibrio sp. UBA2564 | reverse complement strand
CATCCAATACGACTCTTGCTTCACTCTCCTCAACAATGGCCAATGCTGGTTCCGTGGCGGCTGCCGCTGGAGCCAGCTTGGCCGATGTTGCGGCCATGGCGGGTAAACTCGGTGATGTGGGTATTGATGCATCCGTTGCCGGCACAGGTATCAAAATCATGTTTCAGCGTTTGCAAGCCCCCACAGGCGAGGCTGCAAAAGCTTTGGACAGTTTCGGCATTGCCACCAAAGACGCTGCCGGGAACATGCTACCGATTTTCGACATTTTGGGCGATCTGGAAACGGCCATGAATGGAATGGGTACGGCAGACCGCGCGGCGCTGCTGAAAAAGATTTTCGGTGATGAGGCCATCAGCTCCGTCACCTCCTTGATGAAACAGGGAATAGGTACAGTTAAAGCTTACGCCGCGACCCTTGAAGTTCCCGGCGCTGCCTCTGAAGTAGCAGCCAAGCAGCTCGACAACCTGAATGGCGCGGTAACGATTCTTGGTTCTGCATGGGAAGGCTTACAAATCACCATAGGTTCCATATTTCTTCCGGTGCTGACTCCGCTGGTGCGCGGGATTACCGGAGTAGTTAATATTTTCAATTTTCTGGCCGGGCATCCCTTGGGTAAGGCTCTTCTAGCTGTTTCTGCTGCCATTGCCGGAGTGGTTGTCGTAGCCGGTCTTTTTTCTGCTGCCATGTGGGGAGCTTCCATAGCTGTCGGCGCACTGAATCTTTCCTTGCTGGCTAACCCCTTCGTGCTTGCTGGCGCGGCTATCGTGGGTGTCATTGTTCTGGTCAATGAGTTGCTTCAGGACGTTAAGGGTTTCGCCTCTCTTGGTGAAATGTGGACCGAGGTTGTAAACGCTTTCAATAACATAGGTTGGCGGACTGGCTTGCAGTTACTCTGGGATAGCTTGTCTGACGGCTTCAAGGGTTTTCTCGGACTTCTGGCAACTGTAGCCATTTCAGCTTTAGCAATATTTGTCAGTCCCTTTGCTGCTGTAGTTGCAGTTATTGGTGGCCTGATCGCTGGTGTTGTAGCTGTCATAGCTTGGAATTTTGACAGTATTAGTGATTTTTTCACTGGGCTGGGCAGTAGCATCCTTTCAGGTCTGTCGGCTGTTGTAGATGGCGTGAAATTTATGTTCATGAACTTCACGCCCATGGGCCTATTGATCAAACACTTTGATGAGATCGTAAATTATCTATCATCCATTGATTTGACCGAATGCGGCCGCAAACTCTGGACTACTTTTACCGACGGCCTAAAGTCCAAGATTTCCGCCCCGGTAGAAATCGTGAAATCAGGCTTGCAGGCAATCCGCAACATGCTTCCTTTCAGTGATGCCAAAACAGGTCCGCTATCCACGCTCACGTTGTCCGGTCAGCGCATGATGGAAACTCTGGCTACAGGAGTCGGAGCCGGTGCCGGGGCATTGATTGATACCGTTGCCGGTGCGCTCGCAGCGCCTGCCAAATTGATTGATGCCGGAATCGGCATGTTGCCCTCTATTGATGACATCGGTGCGGGAATTAGTTCCGGCCTCACTGCCGTGGGTAATTTTCTGTTCGGGGTTGAGCCTGAATTAGCTGTTGCCGGTGGTGCTCCTGCGCCGGAAGTGAAACCGATCACTACTAAACAGGCTTCGACAACTTCCACCAGCACGAAGCGTAACGCGCCCAAGTCTGGGGGGATGAGAATTGAAAATCTGAATCTCACTCTGCCTAACGTGACTAATGCAGAAAGCTTTGTACGTGAACTGCAAAAGCTTGTGGAGAAGTACGATGGCTAATGGCTACCTTTCTTTTGACGACGGTAAAGTCTTCCTTGGTGGCTCCGAGCTGGACGGCATTTTACAGAATCTATCTGTGCGCGGTTCGGTCCTTTTTGACCTTGCCGAGCAGGACGGACTCAGCGGTAAAACTAAAATCCCCATGGGCTGGGAAGATGCGGACATAACACTCGTGCTGACCCTGCTGACCGATGAAAACGCTGATTGCTATGATCGTCTGGAAGTTCTGGACGCTCTTTTTAAAGGTCAGGACAGCAACGGCAATCCTCTGATCTTGGATGTGCGCAACCGGCATTGCCAAGCCAGACACATTGACCGGGTTGTCTTTTCCGGGCTGGATTCTCAGGAGAACGATAAGAACGATGCTATTGTGGCCACGCTCGCTTTTTCCGAGCACCGCCCCGCAACTGTGGCCACTGAAGAACGTGTCGTCGCATCCGGTCGAGCTGCCCCGGCAATTAAGACGACAATAAATGGCATGGCCCCGCAGGAGTAGCTAATGCAGATCAGCGGCATACGTACTCATATAATGATAGGTGGGCTGGAAATTCTGCGCTGCCCCCGGTTGGCCATCGTGTCCCGCCGTGGTGCTCCCATGTGGAATTTCGAAATCACGCTCCCCGATCCCATGGGCGCGATCGGGCGTGCGGTGCAGCTCGGCGATGCAGTCAACATGGCCATCGGCTACCGTGATAAAGAGCCGGTACTGTGGGCCGGAACCGCCAAAGCCCTGCGACCGGGCAACAAGGATCAGCTTATAGTCAGCGGCGTTGGTCGCACTGACGAGCTGCTTAATTCTGTGACCGTCTGTCAGTCCTGGGAGAACGAAACACCTGAAGCAATCGTCCGCTATGCCGCAGGCCTGACCGGATTGCCCATTGCGCAGATTGATTCACCCGGCGTGCTCTTCCCGCGTTTTGTGTCCTCGACCGTTCCTGTCTGGCAATTGGCCCGGCAGGCAGCCGAGACCTGCCATCGCGGTTTTGATCTGGACATGTCCGCATGGAAAATGTGGTTAGGTCCTGACGGCATCCATTGGGGAGATCATGACCAGTCCGGTATCGTGCCTACCATCGCAACCGGCGCAGGGTTGATCAAACATCTGCCGGCAGACAATCAGGCGGCACTTTCCAAGGTGGAAACATTTCTTTTGCCGAACCTCATGCACTCCCGTGTGTTCGGTCTGATCGACAATAAGCGCGGCATTAATGACGCTTTTCGCGCTCTGGATATTTTACATCTAATTGAAGAGAGGTCCGCACGGACCCATATCAGTTATGGAGTCGAATATGAGTACTGATGTGCTGACACTCATGAAGCGCGTTGTTGAGTTGGCCATGCCGAATTTGCGTGCATACTACCGCATCACTCGCAAAGCCAAGGTTGTGGCCACGTATGCCAGCAAAGGCGTTTACTATGCAGATGTGCAGCCCCTGCGCAATGACGATTCCGTGGATGAGAAAGAGCCGGTTATTCCCCGTGTGGAAATCCCGATCATGTGGGCCGGACCTCTGCGCGGTGTGGTCTGTCCTCCGCTGCCCGGCACTCATTGCGATTTGACTTACTATGACGGCGATCCTGATTACCCGCGTATTTCAAATTTTCGTTGGCATGTGTCCCAAGCGCCTGAGTGCGAAGTGGATGCATTCATCATTCAAAAGACTCCCGGCGTACACATCAAAATAGATTCTGAGTCAAACATAATTCATTTTACCCCGGCTGACCGTATCAACGAGATCGGGACCAACCGTGATGAGAAAATCGGGGTCAATAACACGCGCCTGGTCGGATCAGATGAAAACATCACCGTAGGTGGAAACAAGACCGAGACTGTCGATGGCCACCGTATTTCCAACGTAACCGGCGATGATGAAACGTTCGCCGCGAACTGGACAATAGAAGTGGATGGAATGGCGCTGGTGAAGGCTGAACATATCAAGATGCAGGCCGAGCAGATAACCAGACAGGGTAATGAGACTACTACCGGGGTAGATGGTGAAATCGGCCAGTCTAGCGAAAAGACCCACCGGACTCATGAGGGCAGTTATACGTGCCTCGGTAAAGTAACCTGCTCGGAATTGGTCGTCACTGGCAACAGCCATGCCGCAACCAGATCAGGGGGTTCGATATGAGTGCTGATGTTTATGGTCAGGACATAAAGCTGGACGCTGATCTGCAAGCCGTAGTTGCTGCTAACGGTGAGCTGATTCTTACTGACGGCCCTGATACCGGAGTGCAGGATATTAAGCTGGCCCTGTTTACATATTTAAAAACACTCTTTTACGACATCGATTTCGGCAGTGTCATTTTTGATTTCGTAAAAGACGAATCAACTTCAATAACTCGTAATGATTTCTGTGTTGAGGTTAAGCGCTGTATCCATACTGACCCGCGCGTGGTTCCCATGTCTGCCAAATGCCAAATTGCAAGCTGGGATCACACTGGAATTGTTGCCGCTGCGAGCTGGCGGTTTATTGATGCAACCCATCCGTTTAACCTGATTTTCGAAGTCGGCGCGGATGGACGAATTGAAGAGGTGAAGGCTGATGTCAATCCCCGTTAAAAAAACACTCGCAGATGTGCGCGAAATGATCTTTCAGCGCATAGAGGAAGTGCAGGACGAGTACGCCGCTAAAGGTTGGCTGCCTAACCGCCTGAATCTCAATAAGGGCGTGATCAGGGGCTTGATAGAAGTTTTCGCCTTTTGTCTGTGGCAGCTTTATGTGCTGCTGGCTGAGATTCTGGCCAACGCCTTCCCGAAATACGCTAAGGGCGAATGGGCCGACCTGCACGCGGATCAGGTGGAGCTGAAGCGTAAGGAAGCAACCAAGGCTATTGGTAATGTCATTTTTACTGGTGAAGAATCCGGCAATATCAAAATCCCTGCCGGGCGTATCGTTAAGACTCCGCCGGACGGAACCGGGGCCATTTACCGCTATGTGACCACAGAGGATGCAATTATCCCTGATGGCCAGACCAGTGCCAGCGTTCCGGTTGAAGCTGAAGAGTACGGACGCGGAGCAAATGCCGCGCCTGGTCAGATTAATGAAATTTCTACCTCCATCCCCAAAGTTACGGCAGTTACTAACGGTTCGGATTGGATGGCCAGCGAAGGAGCAGACGAGGAAACCGACTCCCAGCTCGGAACTCGTTATGTACTTCGCTGGCTCGAAAAGAACGGCTGCACCAAATATGCTTACGAAAGTTGGGCCATGTCTGTTCCCGGCGTGATTGCTGTAACTGTCCTCGATCAGCACCCGCGCGGTCAAGGCACTGTAGACGTTGTTGTTAAAGGTTCTAACGGCGTGCCTACAGACGAATTGTTGGCCAAGGTGCGACTGGCCATAGCTGAAAATTTCCCGGTCAATGATGACTGGATTGCCAAGGGGCCGACCTCTGTCGGCGTCACGATCCGCGCAGAGCTGGTTATCGTCTCCGGCTCTCCGGACGTGATTATTGCTGAAGCAGAAAACCGGATTCGCGCTCTGTTTACAGACCCAACAACCGTGCCGGGCATATCTCCGCTTCAGATCGGCGAAGACCTGACCCTTGACCGCCTTGTGGCCATCATCATGGCCGTGCCGGGCGTCAAATCCATCAATTGGGAGTCTCCGACCGTTGACACGTTGGTTGCAGCCGATGCGCTGGCCGTATTGATTGGCGTGGATTTCACCACCAAATGGGCTGAGGCTGCATAGCATGAATTTTCACGATTACATTTTTAAAACCCTGCGCTGGATGCCCGGCCTGCGCCCTGGTCCCATTATGGCTGTGCTGCATGGGCTGGCGCGGGTATTTAATGATGTGGTCAAAGATATGTACTGGCTCCGCGACCAGATGAACCCGGCAACCTGCGAATTACAGTTTCTGGGACCGCTGGCCGAGTCTCGCGGCATTACCCGCCATCGGCTGGAAACTGATAACGACCAGTTTCGCCAGCGTGTGGTTAAGGCGTTTGCGTGGCAGCTTCTCGGCGGCAAGTCTCAGGGCATGCCAAAACTGTTGCAGCATTTTGGGTACGAGGTCGACGAACCGGTTAATGTGAGGGGGGAGGACGAGGCGCGGTGGGCGGAGTTTCGGATTGATGTGAATGAGCCGGCAATCATCAAAGAGGATGATTACCACCTACAACTCTGGGCCATTAACGAGGCCAAGCCAGGGAGGTCCAAGCTGGCGGCAATTCGGTACAACGCTACCCTTGAAAACAACAATTACATGGGCGGTATCGTTACAACTGGAGATGTCGAAGACATCCCGCTGCATATTGATATTTCAGTTGCGGAAACACCAAACTATATCGCTGCCAGCATACATGAAGCGGACATCATAACAATTGATTTGCACAACCCGGATGTCAGTGTTGAACCGACAGATTTTTATGTCGCAGGCCTTGTGCAAGTTTTCGATATTATCAGCATAGGAGATAGCAATGGCTAATTTTGAAGGGTTGAAGTTTACCCGGTATGGGCTTGAGCTGCTAGGCATCATTGGTGCCGGAAAAGACAAGCTAACATTTACACGTGTCGTAGTTGGCTCTGGTCGCTGGACAGCAGAACAACAAGATGCTCCAGCAGACCTGACTGATCTGGTTGACTCCCAAATGAATTTGGCAATGCACAGCATAACTCCGTTGTCAGAAGTGGATGGAGACAAACCTGCCGGTGGTTATGTAATTAAAGTTGTCCTGACTAATGCCGGACTGGAAGCGGGCTTCCAACTACGTGAAATGGGCCTGTTCGCTAACCATCCGTCTAGGGGTGAGATATTGTATGCGGTGACCTACACCGGGGACAATTATGATTATGTTTCTGCCGCCCCATCTGGCGCAGCAACTCTGGAGAAACAATTCAATATTCGCATTGCGACCGGGGACGCAACTGAAGTCACGATTAAGCAAACTTCGGCTTTGTTTGCAATGGAGGAAGACCTTGACGACCACAACACCGACCCCAAAGCACACATGGAACTGCTGGCCCGTCTCGCCACCGGAACCCCGGAAATTTTGTTCCCGGCAAACGGTGCCGAGAACATAGGCGAAACACCCATTTATCGTTTCCGTCAGTTCGCGCCCGTATTCGAAGGCACAAGCGAAGAAGCTATACAGGTCCAGATTGATCTGAAAACCGGAACCTTTGCGAATCCCGTTCATGACTCCGGTTTCCTGACTACGATTGCAGCAGGTTACGAACAACCTGCCGGAATGCTTCAGGCCGGGGAGACAAAATATAAAATCCGTTACCGCCGCAGATTGAACACCGGGCAGATTTCCGAATGGTCGGAAGTGGTTGTTTTTGAAACTCGCAATGTTTTTAATTATGTGAGCCGTCCTTCCAACGTCTCGCCCTCAAATGGCGCAACCGGGGTTATGGAAACGCCGAAACTGGTATCATCTGCTTTTGCTGTAGTCGGTGATGCTAATGATGTTCACGCCGCCACCCAATACCGTATGCGTATTGGGGATACCGTACTTCACCTTTCCCCGGAACTGGGCGCGGTTACAGAGTATGATTTCCCCATGGGCTTGCTGCTGGTTTCTGATGATTACGTGTGGGAAGTCCGTTACAAGGGCACGGCTCTGGGCTGGTCTGAATGGTCCACTGCTACCTCATTTCATACGGCTGCCGCCTTCATTACTGGCGATGAGGCTATCAGTTTCACATCATGGGATGGCTATGACAATGCCTCTGCTGCCGGGGTTGCTCAGGCTGACGGTGCTGCATTGCGCAGTAACGGCGTAGATCAGGAAGCAGATGAGGGTGATTGGGCTAAAATCAAACTAAGGGCTAAAATTCGTCATGCAGGCGAAGCGCTCCTGACCGGAACCAGCAAGACGAGCTGGGCCAGCCCCCGTCCCATTGCACCGGGAACAAAACTGGGAACCGATCTGGGGATTGTCACAACCGGGACTGATACACTTGCTGAGGGCGGACCTACCGGATTTTTTAGGACAGTTTATCCGGGCAATGAGCCTGTTCATCGTATTTGTACGGATAAAAACGGAGTCCGTTGGGGCTGTGGATCAGCATCTACTGTGTATAAATTTGCCACAGACGGCAGCATTACCCCCATCGCCGTAGCGGCATCGCATATGCGCGATATTTGTGCCACTCCTGACGGTACTGTCTGGTTAGTCTGCGACAGCTATTCGCCTAACCGAGTTTTGAAAAAAGCCCCTGACTCTGATTCATTTGTCCCTGTGGCATTGTCAGGGGTATCGCTGACATTGCCTATGGCTCTGACTGTTTTTAACGGTCAGCTGCTGGCTGTGAATGAAACAGATGCGCAGATACGCAAAATTGATGCAAACGGAGCCGTTTCAAACTGGGGAACTGCATTGCCTGTGACCGGGACTAACTACTATTTCGCCGCCAGCAGTGTTGGTCTGATCGCTGTTTGTTACAAGTCCGGGTATAGGATGTATTTTTCCGCAAATGGCTCATCATGGCAGCTGATAAATGCAGCCACACCGGGAGCGGCGTTTATTACTGATGACGGGACTATCTATTGGGGACCGAAGAAGCGTGGCCCTGCGGATTCCGAATTTACCAACCACAATCTCGGTGTAACCCTGCTGGAGGTCACGTCGTCCGCTTTGGTTGGCTACGATGCAAGCCAGCAACTGAAATTGTCTGAAGCTGCGCATCTGATCGACATATCCTCCGCTGGATTTGAATCCGCTCCGACACGGGTTTATGTCCTGCCGAGATTGATGGCAGCGACCGGCAATGCTGCGCAGGCATTCACTGCTGATGATTTCAGCGAGATTGCCATCGCTACAGCTACCACAGGCACTGATGCCGATGCTGATAATCCCAAATTCATTTTGCTGGAATCCATTATTGAGGTGTTGGAGACCTCGGCCCGTCGGGTTGCGCTATGTGTTTCCGGTCTGTTGGCAGGGGCACTGGTCAAGAATTCTGAAACTCAGGCAGACGTCTGGAAACAGGGGTAATTATGCTCATTGATACAAACAACATGACACCGGAACAGGTAAATGTACTGGTTAACCAGCTGCTGGGGCCGATAGTTGCAGCTCTGCGCGGAAGCTCAAAAGTACAACTGACTAAAGGGGCGATTGTTCAGAATGCGGATATCTGCATTTTGGATAGAGGGATGATCGGGCAGCCCACCAGACAGGAAATCAAGGATGGTTGGGACGAATTCGACAAGGCGTCAAATGCTGATGAAAAAATTGCCGCGCTGGCTGATGTTACGCGTGGGCATGGTGCAGTCATTTTAGGTCGTAATGAAGATGCAAAATAGAAAAGCCGTCTAACAGGTTTTTAAACAATTTTTGATATCTGGTTAGGCAAAAAATAAAAAACAGCTTAAAACCGATCTTTGAAAATTAAATACTGACCATAAAAGACTAGCAGCCCGGCACGGTGCCGGGCTGCTGGGGTACGTTTGGAGCAGGTCGGGGATCATGACTCCCCAACCGAAGCGATGTTGACGCATCGCCCCACGGCCCACCGTGCGTAGTCACCCGCACTTAGAGATAACCCGCTACTCCGCAGCTTGATCAAGCCGGGTGCTAGTTATCATTCGGGCCAACAGTAGACAACCAAAATGAGAAAAAACGAATTCAGATGCGGAACATGTAGAAAGTTGCTGGCCATCGGCACAGGCAACCTGACCATCAAGTGTCCCAGATGCAGGACACTAAACCACCTGAGAGCCACGAGCACCAAAGAAGAAAGCCACAGAGCCTCGTTAGGAGCACCTAATGAAGGTAGGCAGTCTATTCAGCGGAGTCGGTCTAACTGACTTCGGTCTGGAACTAGCCGGGTTCGAGCATGCCTGGTTCTGTGAGATAGAACCATACGCTCAAGACATACTCGCCAAAAGATGGCCCGGAAGAACAATCTATAAGGATATAAAGGAGCTTGATGGAAATGAAGTTGAAAAAGTCGACCTGCTCTCAGGTGGGTTCCCATGTCAGGACGTCTCCTGCGGCGGCAAGCGCAAAGGGATCACAAAAGAAACCCGCTCTGGACTCTGGTACGAATACGCCCGTATTATTCGCCAAGTTCGCCCAAGGTACGTACTCATTGAGAATGTTCCCGGCCTCCGTTCCAAGGGGGTTGAAATTGTCCTCAAAGAGCTGGCCGAGATCGGGTATGATGCTGAATGGATCGTGTTATCTGCTGCCCAGTTTGGTGCGCCGCATCTCCGTGAAAGGCTGTTCATTGTTGCCTACCCCCACAGTGCAGGGGATGACGACCCAACTGGCCCACGGCGGATATTTACGGAAGAACGAATCAATGCAGTCAACTTCCAACTTGATTCCGAGGCTCGCTGGAATAATCTACAAGTTAACCGGGCCTCGCCCGAAAGCATTTGCAAAGCATATCCCGGACCCGTCATTCATCGAGTGGATGATGGGCATACCGACTGGCTGGACAGACTCAAAGCACTCGGCAACGGCATTACACCACAGCAAGCGTATTTTGTCGGCAGCTTAATTCAGGATCACAACTTTAAAGTGTTGAATTTATTGAATAAAAATACATAAAGCGTAACATGTTGATTTTGTTTACTTTTGTGCAGGTGCGACGAAAAAGAAAAAGGCCGGGATTCCCGGCCTCTACAATTACTGTTCCAACGGTGCAAAATATGCGCACACTTTTTCTCAACTCAAATGTCCAAAATTCTCAGGTAGGATGTCCGCTTACATCAAGGCTTGCCCGTGAGTTTGGCCCTAAAGGTTCTGAACTGTACGCCAGAGAAGAGCTTCGGGCCGAGATTGCAAGCTGGATGATCTCAGCGGAATTAGGACTCCCCCACGATCCCAGCCAACATTTAAGTTATGTGGATAGCTGGGTCAAAGTCCTCAAGGAAGATCCTTTTGAAATCGTCCGGGCCTGCAAGGATGCTGATCAAATCAAAGAATTCACGCTCAGCCAAGAAAAGCAACGCACCCAGGAACAAATCAAGGAGCAAGGCATGAAATTGTCAGGGCCAGACAAGGCCAAGCTGGAACAACGCGAATCCAAATATGGAGTTCCAGAGAACGGCAAAACCTGGCTCAAAGTTCCATTCTCAGAAAAAGATCAAGCCAAACAACTTGGAGCCAAGTGGGATAAAAGCAAAAAAATGTGGTTCGCTCCAGAAGGAACCGACCCGCAGATGTTCGCGGCATGGCTGCCGGAAAATAAAGCCGTAATACACTAGGAACAACCGCAGCAAAGCAAAATTGCCACTGAAAAAACATATCTCAATGTGCCATATAGTGAAAAGAACCAGGCCAAAAAACTGGGCGCACGTTGGGATAAATCCGAGAAGCTTTGGTTTGCTGCCACTGGAACAGATCTCACTACGCTTGCCAAATGGCTGCCTAAACAAAAAGTCAATGCTCCGCAGACAAACGCCGTGCATGAATTCGCTAAGGCCTTGCAGGAAGCGGGGCTTGATCTTCAGGGTCAACAGCCTATCATGGACGGAACACTCCAGCGCGTGCCGGTCATTGATGGCAAACCCAATTCAAGGGACGGTGCATATAAAGGATTCCTTGATGGCCATCCCGCCGGGTTCATTCAGAACCACAAGACCGGGCTGAAAATGAATTGGAAGGCTGATGGTCACGAGCTGACCGCCGAACAGAAGTCCCAGCTCAAGGCACAGTCAGCTCAGAAAAAGCTCGAAAGAAAAAAATACTGACTGAACAACGAGCAAAGGCTTCCAAGCGATCGTTCGCCAAATGGAGCAACGCCAAATGGGCCAGTCAGCAGCAGGAATACCTCGCTAAAAAAAGCGTTCCAAGCTACGGGGTCAAAGTCAACGAGCGCGGGGATCTGCTTGTACCCGGTCGTGACGTGTCCGGCCATATCCACACACTCCAGACGATAACTGAGAATGGTAAACTATTTGAAAAAGGCGGCCTAAAGGCAGGAATGTTCCATACCATTGATCCAGACCGGAAACTTGGCCAGAGTGACAAAATCCTCATATCAGAAGGGTATGCAACTGGAGCCAGCGTCCATATGGCAACCAATGAGCCTACTGTAGTTGCTTTTGACGCTTCGAATCTTGAGCCGGTCGCCAAATCCCTGAAGGAAAAATATCCGCAATGCCAGATTGCGATCGTAGGCGACAATGATCACCACCTCAAGAACAATGTCGGCGTTGAAAAAGCGGCAAAGGCGGCAAAAGCAGTTGGTGGGATATCCATTGTTCCCAAATTTACCAATGCGGAACGAGGACAAGGACTCAGCGACTTCAACGACCTGCATCAATCCAGCGGGCTTGGAGAGGTGAAGAATCAGCTTTCCGGGCTTTTTAAACAACAGAATAAAATTGCTAAGAAGCAACAGACAGCCAAGGCAATGGCAATGTAACAACCACTTCAGATGGACTCTGAGGGGGGACCATCTGGGGACTGTTTGGCTTTTCTTTTGCTTCTGTTAAAGGTAGGCTGAGTTTACCAAACGAAGGAGAAAATTATGGCAAAATACAACCGAGAAGAAGAATTCAAGATTCTTCAGGAAATCAGAAGATTGGATGCTGAAGGCAAGCATGATGAAGCTTACGAACTACGCTACAAACTTCCGCTTCCGCCTCACCTTGCAATGGCCCTGAAGGTCACAGTTGGAGCTGAAGAACTGAAAAACTCTAAATTTGATTTATCGGAGGCAAACGAGGCCTATGGCAAAGACTGGCTTACTATTTAAATTAACGGCAAAACTTGCTGACGACTGGAAAGCCTATCAGCAAAAGGAAACGACTCCTGAAGCACTGACTTTTCAGGAAGGCCTCAAAGACACTTTGGGGATATACAAGGAACTAGCAGAAGCTAAAAATCCCGAAGCCATCCTAAAGGCAGAACAAATAGCTCTGGTTCAGGAAAAAGAGTTTGCCAACTCATCGGAAATGGTCAACAGCATCAAGCCTGGCCTGACCCAAATAGAAGAAGCAAGGCAATCACTGGAACTGGTTCAAGATAGCGAGGCATACCAGAAAGTAGCATCCGCATTTTCTGGAAAACGAAAACAGGGAGGTCTACCGCTGGACGGCTTCCGTGAGTTCATCAAAAGCCATCAGGCCAGACTAACCAACCGCCTCAAGTCTGACGGCTCCCACGCTGAAAAAAACTTGTTGAGGCAAAGGAAAAAAAATCTGACCATTGCCAATGAACAATACATAGGTATGCAAAGAAAAGCCTTGGGAATGCCGAAAGCAAACGCCAAGGCCATGGCTCGATAGCAAAAGAACTCTGAGGGGGGATCTTTTGCTCTGTTAGTCTTAATTTCGATTATTATTTATGGACAATAAGGGAAAAAGCAAGAACAGTTATGACCGTCTCCCTTTATATTAATTTTAGAATAAGGGGGTGTTTTTTGACAGTTAAAATTTTCAAAAGTAATATCATTCAGCACGCCATTAATTTCAGACCGATCAAAAGTCAGCTTTTCTTTAATAACCGCATCACTTTGATGAAGGGCTTTTAAGTAGTTATATGTATAGATTCTAACTGTATTTATGATTTCTTCTTTTTCTTTATCATTAGCCCCGTTAGGGTAACGAAACTTGATGACCATTCCAGCCAATCGGGAAATATTTTGATCATTTTTAAAATGGCTGTTTAAATAACACATTGTAGTATTAAGTATATAGCGTTCTGTATTACTCGGTTTCGCTACCGCTAAAGCACCAAGGTCGGCTTTTTCAGTATGAGTTCCACATGCGGATAAAAGCATAAGAACTAAAATAATAAAATATTTTCTCATATATGAATTCTCCTTCCAGCCTAGCTAAATGATATCTTTGCAAAACACAATAGTTACGAATTGAGCACCTAACCTTAATTCAATAAATAAATTACCGCCCAACAGCCTGCCCCGTACCGCGAACTGCCGCAATCTTCATCCTTTTCATTTTATCCGTCACTCGACTAAATTTGTTACCGCTAATTTCCATAAAATCGCCAAATTTACGTTTGGCAAGTGTGGATGCTGCCTTGCGAGCAGTCGGGTCGTGTTGGGAAAAGAAAACCTGATCGCCGTTATCTTTGATCATGCTGCCATTTTCCAAAGTATGGAGAATATTGCCACGATAGTCTACATCGGTCTTAACACCGTTAAAGAAGCTCTCTTTCATATATTTCGATTCACGTTTTTCTGAAAGAGTAGGGTTATACTGCTTAGCCCAAATCTCCATAGCACCGGCATCACCGGACTGTGCCTTCATATGCAAAAAGTCGTTCCAAGTCCTGAAACCACTTTCTGCCCAAATGTTCTCGCGTTTGGCATCGAACTTTTGCCGGAGCTCTTCTTCACCTTGCAGTTGGTTCATCTTAGCCAGTGACAGCAATTGCTGCTTGTCCGTACGTAGCAGGGAGCGATTGTTAATCCACTCCCAACGCTTAGCTTTCCATCCCTCCTTCAGCTCTTGATAAGCTAGATCCTTTTCTTTACTCAGATCTTTTAAGGCCTTTTTGCGCCTGTCAACAGCCTTCTTGAACTCCTTCTGAAGCACAACTTCATGAGCATTAACGATTTCACCAGAAGTAAAAGTTTTCTTGTGTTCTGGACACCAAGCGGCAACTTGCCCCTGTGGTGCGTACTCTTCCATAAAGTCCTTCATAAAGCCATTGATTAGTTTATTTTGCTCACTCATTTTATTGGAAAATGACATTTTTGATTTCTCCAGCCCTTCCACTTCTTGAATAAGCCGTTCATATTTACTAATCGCTTCAGCCTCAAGCCCTAAAGGAGAAGATGAGCGGAGCTTGTCAGCTGCGCCCATACGGTGATGGAAGCCTTTCTGCATTTTGGAGTATGACTCGTTTATCCGCTTTCGATCTTCCTCCGGAACATCGTTCCATTTACCAGCCTGAGAAAGAAGGAATGACCGTTCCTGCTTCAGAACGGAAGAAAGAGTTAACCTTTCGGCTATGGCTTCCGTTGCAGCACAGAGCCATGGAGTTCCGGAAGCACGTTCGTTACCCTGCTCGAAGAGTTCTAGAGCACTGTTTTTAACAGCAGCTTTCTGTACTTTATCTAGGAATTTTTTGCCCTTATCCGTATATACAGAAAGAGTATTCTTATTGCGTGAGATCCCCACCAAAAATTCATTCTTTGAAAGTAGCGGCGAATAAGAGGGAGCGTGATAAATGACATGAGGATCGGAACTAATCCCCTGACTCTTGTATGTTGAAATACAATAAGCGTGATCAAAATGATTAAAATCATCACCACTAAAGTTAATCTGCTGTCCGCTCTCAGTCTGGACAGAATAACGACCATTTTCTACGGAAATAATTTTTCCCTTGGTACCGTTCAAAATGGGATCATCTTCATTGCACTTGATCCTTGAGCCCCCTTTTTTGAGAAAAATAATGCTGTCGCCGGCAGAAAAATCACGCATCGTGGTTTCGCCGGAGGCCAATTCTATTTTTTGGCGGAAACTGTCTTCAGCCACAACACCTTTTTCGATAAAAGCATCTCTGATTAACTTGTTGAATGCTTCACGGTCTGCATTCAATGAAGTAATAAGCAGAGGCATTGCGTCATCATTATCAAAATGATCTAAGAATTCCTGAACAACTGCTTCAACCCGTTCTTCACCATCTCCAACTTCCTTAATTATATTTCCAGAAGCAAGGAAGTTGACAGAAGCCTTTGCATTGTCAAACTGGGACATAGCTTCTACGGCTCGGCGTTGTATGTTTCCTTTCTGCCGGCGAATCTGCTGTAGTCGAAAAGTTCTGGCTCCGTCATTTTGCCACTCTTCAAACGGCTTGCCGGCTCCAACACCTGGAAGCTGCTTGGTATCACCTACTGCAACAATTCGCGCTCCTTCCTTTGCCGCTATATTGCATAGTCGCACGGCATCAAGGCTGCCCATCATGGAAGCCTCATCAATGATGAGCATAGCCGGCTTTTGTTCAAATAGCTCCTTTACGTATTCAGTCGCTTCCAGCTCCTTTTCGTCGCCGGTCGCCATGGCCATAACTCGCCGCTCATAGTCAATACAAAAACGGTCAATGGTCTGCGCTGTTATTCCGGTCTCATCTCCCAGCTTCTTGGCTGCTGATCCGGCCTTGGACAGCCCCAAAACTCGGTCGCGTCCATAAGTCTCAACAACAGCCTGCAACATAGTTGTTTTACTCGTTCCGGGATCACCTTGAATGCAAGTAATAAAATCAGGTGATTGCAGGACTCCAGTAGCAGCTTCCTTTTGTTCACCAACAAACTTGAAATCAAAAATGTCTCCAGCGATCTCAGCCAATCTTTGCTCGATCTCAGGAACGGCGTAACTTTGAAATCGATTCATACCCAGCTTAAGCCAAGCGCGGTTATCCTTTTCTGCTTGCAGTAATGCCTTGAAGGTAAATTCCTCCTGCCCGGTGCGCTGACCGGGCATAGGGACTAGCTTTTCTTGAATCGCTTTACTTTCAAGAAACTCTTTTATGTCATCTACTTTCACCGGACAATTCAATTTATCAAAATAGTCGGCAATATCCGTTTGCAACTGACCTGTAGTAAAAACACCGCGCCGCTCTGTCGTATCCTGAAATGCCGCCCTGAATTGTCTTTCCTGCTCAAAGGAGGATAAAACAGGAGTTACAATTTTAGAATCTGCAAGGGCAACGCCCTGTCCGGCTCGTTTAGTGGTATAGCCTTCATCATTGAGGACCTGCCGTAAAGTTGACCTATAAACAGTCTGTAATAATTTGGGCCGGTGCAATCTTTTGAAGCCAATTCTTTCAAAACCAACCCCTGCAAGCTGACAGATGGATTCCAAAGAAGGATCTCTTTCCTCTCCTTTCTCAACAGTGACCGTGGAAATAATTTCTGTTGGTTTTTCTTCTTGTAGCCGACCGCCTTCCCTATACTGGTTACGAAATAAATTACCTTTCTTTATTTCATCCAAAGCAGCAGCGATAGCGGCATTGTGTGCCTTATCAATGACAGCAGAATCATCAATCTGCTGTATAAGCTTCTCAGGCACAGCAAACGAAACATTGACGATATTTTGCTCATCAGAGGGTTTAGGCTGTCTGGTTTGCAAAATGGCTAAGGCTGTCTTGTCGCCGTCCCTAGCTTTCAACTTCAAAAAATCATTCCAATTGCTGAAGGGAATATCCGAGCGAATAGCTTTGCGGTCACGGATAATCCGTTCTTTGGCCTTCCTCATCATGAGAGGAGACAAGCCCTGCTTATCAAGTTCTTCTTCCTGAGTCTTGAGGACCTCATAACGCTGTTTACGGTTTTCAATCGCTCCCTTGTACTCTTTGTATAGGGTGCCCCTTTCAGGGCCACGATGAATAGGCTCTGCTGCATAGCGTTCAACTTCTTTCACAGCAAGAACCGCAGGACCGGCCTCGACAAACTCACCCAGCTGCCCCTCCAATTTACTCTTGGAGTAATTACGCCCTAAGCTGCTAGCCTTAATTGCAGTCTTGGAATGACGATTTTTAATAATGCATCCGTTACCGCGCTTGCGAACCTCCAAACCGTAAACAGCTAAAGCTCCATGGAAATCCTGCCAATCCTTAGCCTCGGCAAGAGCTGCCGATATTTGTGATTCACGTTCTTTCACATAGGAATCAAAAGATTGCTGCCCGGAGTGAGCTTCATAGGTAACGGCCTTGTCGTTGGTACGTTTAGGTCCTTTCCCCTGAAGCCCGTTGTCCATTTGCAGCCCGAACTTTTGCTCCAGATCCCGATGTAGCCGGTCACGCTTGTAAAAATCCCGGTAAGGCTCGTGGCGAGTCAATTTCTCAGGATGGATCATATTGTAAGCAATATGCATATGAATATTGTTGGTATTCTTGTGAACACCGCAATGCCGTTGGTGTTCCTCAAAGCCCAATACTTTTGAAAATTCCTTTTCGATTTCCTTGAAATCTTCTTCCTTCAGCACAGCCTCATCTTCAGGCCTGAAGGAAACAATAAGGTGATAAGTCTTTTCTTTCTTACTGGTGGTATTAAGATCCTGAGTATCGAGAACCTCCTGAATAGCTAGGTCGTAATAATCAGCCCAGCAGCCAGCATGCCAAGAATGAAGGGTCTTTTCCCCCTTATTCTTAGCGTCGGCAATGTAATCGGCCAAACGCCGATAATTGTCATTTTGAGGCTTACAGGCAATTCTACGACTGATCATATAGCACGGACCTTTTCCACAATTTCCTGCTGTAACTGGCGCAAATCTTCAAGCAATGCTTCCACATCAGTGCGATGCTTGTCGTCATCAAGAATCCACATCTTAAGCAAGCCACCCAGACGGCCCTGGTCTGCATTGAGCTTCAAAAGTTCTCTACGGGCCTGCTGATCAGTACGGCTTTTGATTTCATGGCCTAGGCATACAGCTTTTGCAAAAGCAGACAGCGTCAAACTGCACTGTTGTGCAATCTCGCTGATCTGTTCGTACTCCTCTTTGGAGACATAGGTTTTAATGACTTGCTTTTTACTTGGCATTTATTCTGGTTCTTTCTTGATGTCTTTGTTTCTTGCGTTGAGCTGAAGGCGAATAAGCGATCCCAGCCCTTGGCTGGGCAGGACGTAAGGGAGACCACCTGAAAAGGTGGGCCTACCTTACCTGTCCTGCCTTCGGACTCCGGGAGATTATATGAGATTTTCCGTTATTTCGGAACACCCTTTAAAAAATATCCTATAATAACAGATAGTAACCAATAGTAACCGATAATAACCAATAGTAACCTATGAGAGACTAAAAACCGCCTTCAAAAATCAGAATGGATGAAATGGAAGGATAAAACAGCCGTTGATTATTACGAAATTAAATCTTAAACTTTCAGAATGAATTCTAAATACGTTTCACCATTTCCGACACTTAATTTTCCATCCCTATCCAGCGATAATTCGGACAATTTAATATATGAAGCATGTCATGACGAAATGTGTTCTTGGTTGGACTCGGAAAGGGAAGATGAATTTCTAAACAAACCGCATATCAATATTTACAGCGGGGCAGACATTTTTTCAGGTCAAAATTTAGATAAGCTACATAGCGAGACACCGTTAGCCCAGTTTGATGAAACTAAAAAAATATCTTCAGGTACAAATCATTACGAGGAAGCCGGCAGCATAATTCTAGCAAACCATCCATACATACTTTATGCGGCTCCATCTTTAGGCTGCAAAATTCCAATAGGGTTCACTCAGTTTTCAATACTCATTCAATATTTTGAATTTGATAAATCAATCAGGGTGGGCTGCCTTCTGGACAAAATATATGTTGCTGATGTGTATAAAGGGCAGCATGTTGGGGCCGCGCTTGTTCTCGCAACATCTGAAGTAATACAACGGCACTGCTCTGAGGTCATATCTCAGTGCAAGCTTATGCCGACCTCTTGCCCGTCTGTGGGAGGAACTGAGCTATACATATATGCTGAACTTCATTCTGAAGGAGGGGAAAGCATGGTCCATCTGCTGAATAGCCAGCTTGATGTTTTTATGGATGATTATAATGATGAACACCAGGGGGAAACGATCAGGATCAAGGAGGTTGAGTTGGACGCAGGCTTTTAATATTTCAGATCCAAGCAATTATGCAAGAACAATCAAGACCAAGTGCTCAAACCAAACATCTTGAACTTGATATGGTAAAAAATCTACCGATAACTAATATTTGGCTCTAAAATCGAAACAATCAAATCGGGCAATCCTGAAGCCAGCCTTTGGATTCTAGCCGTTCAATTGCAAGATCAATATGAGAGCGTTGAAACATCCTGCTTTTTCTCTCAGTCCAATTGCTAATCGATCCAAAAATCTTTTCAGAATCAACTTCGCATTCAAGCTCCTGAGTAATTACCCAATGAACGGTTCCCAACAATTCTAAGCCATAAGGAGAATCAAAACCTTCCACTAAATCAAGGACTCTTTCAATCCGATCCGAAAGTTCTTGATCCTTTTTTAAGCCATCATTTATTTTACCCTGCATTGAATTTACGAGTTGGAGCTTAACGAGAGGTCTTTCATCCCCTGCACCCCATCCAGTTAAATAATGCCCGTCAAGTGAGTTTATCACATGCTTTAAGTTCGTTGCATATGGACCATAGAACCATTTGACGAAATTCAACCTGAGAGGCTGCCCCGCAATTTGTAAGAAGTAACAAAGCTTTTGGGTTTCAATCAGTGTAAATTCAGGGTCGAATCGCATTGAAGCGTAGTAAGACAGAACACCAAGCAAAGACCGTCTGCCAGGAGTCATTTTGGGTTTAGCAGTTCTGTTTGGCATGGACTTCGCGCAGGGAGTCCCCTTAGGAGGATAAAGAAAAACATCTACATCAGGTAAAGAAGCAAAAGCCCCTTCAATTAATAAACGAACGGTATCCCAAGACAGTCCCCCAAGCCCACACCCCAACGGGGGTATGGCAATTGATTTTATATGCTTGGCTTGCACAACCTTAACAAGGTCCTTCAACCCTTCCTCTACATACTCAATCTTACTCTTCCCTCTCCAGTGCTTCTTGGTTGGGAAATTGATTATGTACTTAGGATCAATTAAATCAGTGCTTTTAGTTACAAACATTGTTCCCGGAACAACTTTATCTTTTTTACATGCTTTCGCATACAGCTCATAGTTTTCGGGGAATGCTTTTTTGAATTGCAACGCGATTCCTTTACCCATAACTCCCACAGTGTTGACTGTGTTCACTAAGGCTTCAGCATCAGACTTCAGCAAATTGCCTTCTGTCAAAATAATCATCGCATACCTCTTCTAATAATACCAATTGGTTCTGACTTCCGTGGTAACATCTTGACCACTATTTTGAAGCAGCCCATCAACGTAATTCTTCACTTCCACATTAGCCACCCCAATATACTGAACTAACTCCCACAAGAAAAAGCGATGGACTAAAAACTCAGCCATCCGACGCTCCATGCGGTCTAGATCATCAGGAGTGTTGTTCCACATCCTTTCACGCATCAATGGCATATCGACCACATCTTGAAGCTGATTTGTGTCCTTATAAAAAGAAGCGAAAGTCAATGCCGCATTCCTATCAGTGAAACAGCACTCAGCTTTAGAAACAACATCTTCAACTTTAGTGCACAAATAAACAACTTCATTTTGACCATAATCGCACTGAGGGACATTTCCTCTATGAATTGAATAGAGCATGGGGGAACGAGGGGCAAAATAAAAAGGAACATAATCGGCGACGACACCGTTCGGAGGGACCGTCACATTTTTAAAAAAGCGACGAGTTTTGATATCCCTGTTCCCTACGATGGCATGATCTCTATTAACCATTTCTGAATCACACTTCAAACCACCTGTATTCAATATCGAACCTAGGTTCTTATAGTGCGTAAAGTGAAATATCCAAGTCATTCTAGCCTCATTATATATGCGCCTTGATTGAGGTCAACTGGAGAAAGCCTGTGCCTCTGAACTAACATAAGCCCTACAGACGCTATTCAATTCTGCAAGTCAGCCAACTAATAAACAAAATCAACCAAACATTCTCTCTATTATCATCGAGATCAGCATTTGTATATCCCATTCTAGAAGACTCACAACCGATCTTATTGGAGATATCTGGAATAAATGGGGGGACTAGAGTGCAAAACAGCACGACCACCAGCAAAGAAAAAATGCGATTCACCCCTCAAAAGTGGGATACAAGTGGGATAACTAATCATCAAAAGGAAAAGGACTTACAACCATAAAGCTGTAAGTCCTTGTAATATCTGGTACCGGGAGCGAGACTC
>DDLU01000259.1 GCA_002340305.1 Desulfovibrio sp. UBA2564 | reverse complement strand
ATATGTAGAAAGCAGAACATCTTCCACCACCACAACAACTGCCGGATATGGAACCTGCTCCCGCAAGGCCTTCTTAACCGCCCCGGTAACCTGTGCGGCCTTACCTGCCACATCCTTATCGTACTGTCCGCCCTCATGATAAGCGACAATCAGCTCACGCACTTCAGGCAGTGAAAGCATAACATCCTGAGCTTTAATCATCCGCTCCTTGGAAGCAACACACCCGCTAACAACAAATAAAATTAACGAAATACAAAGTAAACGTAACTTCAAAAAAAATCCCTCCACCGAAAATGGCATCATAAAAGGAAGTTAGCACAAGGATGTCACTGCCGACAAGTAGGTGCAATTGGACTATTTATTTCTCCTGATAAGAAGACAGCCGCCTATTTCATTGGCAGGCTTTATCATAAGCACGTGTCTATTATGCCATGGACTTAAGAAAATTATGCAAAGCCATGGTTACACCGGCCATCTTTTAATACTGGACAATTTTACCCTCATTAAGTATACAATAGACACTTAATATTGTTTAATAAAACAAGGACAACACTGGTGCATAAAAAATTCTTCCCCGTCATCATAATGCTTACAGTTCTCCTGGGACTGGCTGTTGCCGGTTATCTATCGCCAGAAAAGAAAGAAAAAATACCTGTCCGCGTCCTTTTTAAAAACAGCGGCGGCAATGTAATCTTTAACCATATATTCCATCACCGGGACTACAAAATCCCCTGCGAAAAGTGCCACCACGAACGCGAATCCGGTGATCATGAACCGCTACCCTGCGGCTCCTGCCATCCCGAAGCTTTTGACAGGGACTATGTGCGTGAACATATACGCTCATTCCCTGATACAAGTTACTGCGTACAATGCCACCACGCAGAACTCGATAAGCTGAACTTCGATCATGCCGCCCATGAAGACTATGCGGATGAAGATTGTCAGACATGCCACCATAGTCCCGATATCGAAGAAGAACCTCAAAAATGCGGTAATTGCCACTCCAATACAGGCTCACCGGATGTGCCCAGCGTACGCGATGCCGCCCATGACCGCTGCATAACCTGCCATGACGACATGTTTGAAGCAGGTCTCAAGGGTTGTACTCCTTGCCACAAAATGCAGGACATGAGCCACTATTCCGGTGACTTCACAGCCTGCGGGCAATGTCACCAGAATAATGATAAAGATTTAGTGCTCAACAGAACCAGTGCCTTCCACGACCAGTGCATGGATTGCCACAAAGAGTTGCAACGCGGCCCATACAAAGACAGCGACTGCTCTAAATGCCATATAAAATAATGCGGGAAGACTGACTATGAATCCTCTTTTCTCACTAGCGCCTTCTGAACTCGACCCCATAATCAACACTTGGGAACAGGAGCTTGGCGGTGCTCTGGAAATCTCCCTTGAGATCACAGGATTTGATCCTCTGGTCCGGCCTAATGAGCAGGTAGCCAAGGCCCAACCTGTTGCTGCTGATCCTGCCGGGAAAAAACCGACTGTCCACAGTTCTATTTCCGGCACTATAACTAATGTGAAAAAAGATTTCATAACCGTTAGGGAAGAAGGTGCACGGATCGCACAGCCGTCAGAATTTCCTGTTGCTGATTCGCAGGTCATGCTGAATGCGTTGCGCGAGAACGGGATTGATGTCCGTGGGCTGAAAGAAGGCTGTACGTTGATTATCAATGCCATGCCTCGCGAATTAGGTATGGATGCCCACCGTATCCTGATTGAAGAATTTAATGAGATAATGCTCACGGGCCTTCAGTATCTAAAGAAGGCACTCTCGCCCAATGCCTGCACTCTGGCCTATCCGGGGAGGATGGATTGGACCATTTCCGGTTGTACCGGGCATGAAATTACCCCGGTCTACCCCAACAGTCTCCCCGAAATAGTTACTAAAGAGGTCACAGGCAAAGAACTACCCTCAGAAGTCTGCGTCATTGATGCAACAACCCTATACCGCATCGGACGCACTGTTCATGGCCGCCAGCCCGTAACCCTCGTCATAGTGAAGATCGGGAGTACTCCTTACCTGACTCCGGTAGGAACACCTGTGGGCGTTTTGCTCAAACTTGCCGGATTTCGACCTGCGGAGCATGACCGGATAATTTTTGGGGGTCCCCTGACGGGAGAAACTGTCTATAGCTTGAAGCATGGTGTTGGACCCGACACACAGGCAATCACAATTTTACGGACCACTAACACGCCTACAGTAAAAGATAATCCCTGCGTTGGTTGCGGCGAATGTGTTATTCATTGTCCTGCCCGACTTCAACCGAATATGATTTCCCGCCATGCGGAATTCGGACTTTACGAAAACACTCTGGCCTATGGCATTGGCTCCTGTATCGAATGCGGACTCTGCGGCTACTGGTGCAAAGCACAGCGGCCTATCCTGCAATATATCCGACTGGCTAAAAAAGAACTGGCTGCACAACCGATACTTGAAGGCCTGAGGAAACAGAAATGAAGCCATTAAGCGGATCCCCCGTATTCACCGTCTCCGTTCCTCCCCATGCCCATTGCGGAAGGACATTCAAACAGGATGCACTGGGGACCATCATCGCACTGCTGCCTGCTGCGGCCTTTGCTGTCTGGCATTATCAAATGCCGGCGGTTCGGGTGCTTGCACTTTCCTGCTTCACAGCGGTGCTAACCGAAACAATCTGCCTATATTTCATGAAACGTGAAATTGAAGCAGACAACTACACCGCCCTGCTTTACGGACTTCTTTTCGGCTTCCTGATTCCCCCGGCAGCACCATGGTGGCTGGTTGTAGCTGGCAGCTTCATCTCAATTTTCATGGGCCGCATGATTTTCGGAGGACAGGGGACCAACCCTCTCTGTGTTCCACTTGTCGGCTGGGCAGTGCTCACTGTATCATGGCCCGATCTCATGGATTTTGACATGACCATGCTCGCCTCGGAGCTTACTTACCCGCTGAGCCAGCTAAAGAATTTCGGTCCTGAAACACTTGATGAGTATCCCATTAAATCTTTACTGCTTGGTTTTCAGCTGGGCGGAACAGGAGCGGTGCAGACCGGAGCAATTGTACTGGGCGGCATTTACATGCTGGCCCGCAAAATTATCAGACCGGACATTCCATTTGCCTTCATTGCCGGGGTTGCTGCCACCGCTGCAATATTCTATTTTATCGATCCCTTTGAATATGCTTCACCGGAATATCACCTGCTCTGCGGAGCAACCCTTTTCGGGGCATTCTTCCTGGCAACGGACGGTCCGTCATCACCTACCGGACATACTCCAATGCTGATCTACGGATTTATCGGAGGAGTACTGCTGGTCATTATCAGGATTTACGGCATGTACCCGGACGGTGTGCCTTTTGCCATTCTTCTTGCCAACCTGATGACTCCACTCATCGATAAAATCAAACCCGGACCATTCGGTGGCATAACCAGCATTCACGTTAGGAGCCGGTCATGAAAGAAGGCTTAAAAATGATCGCAGTACTGACTCTGATCTGCGGAATGTTCAGCGTTACTCTTGCCGGCTTGAAGGAAGCCACAGAGAGCCGCATTGAAGAACAGGTGCTGACCTATGTTCAAGGCCCTGCCATCAACCAAGTTCTGAGCGGATTCGATAACTCCCCGGTTACAGACCGTATGAAATTCACCGTCCACGGCACCGAGGAGCGGGTAACTGTCTTCCCGGCCCTTAAAGAGGGGCTGCTTCTTGGCGTTGCTTTGGAAACTTTCACCAAAGGTCACGGCGGTGAAGTTGGAGTTATGGTAGGATTCAATCTTAGTGGAGAAAATCTTTCAGGAATCGCCATTACTACCATGAAGGAGACTCCCGGTATCGGTGCAAGGATTGCCGGACACGGTTTCACCAGTCAGTTTAAAGACCACTCCATGGATGTAGAACTCACATCCAAAGGCGGAAGCATCGAAGGAATTGCCGGGGCTACAACGTCATCAACAGCATCCGTCGAGGCAGTAAAACAGGCTGTATCCATTTTTCAGAAGATCAAACCGCAAATCACACAGGCATGGCCCGGTGGTTCTTAATGAGGGACATACGATGAGCAAATTATGGAAAGAATTTTCAAAAGGACTCTGGAAAGACCTGCCACCGTTCAAAGTAGTACTCGGACTTTGTCCGGTGCTGGCGGTGACTAAAACTGCGGATAACGGATTCGGCATGGGGCTGGCGGTAATTTTCGTTCTGACCATGTCCAACGTTCTTGTTTCCATCTTCCGCAAAATCATCCCGCCCAAGGTGCGTATCGCCTGCTTTATCGTTATTGCTGCCTCTTTGGTTGTCTCGGTAGAGCTGCTCATGCAGGCTTTTGCCTACCCGCTCTACCAACAGCTGGGAATATTTGTGCCGCTCATTGTGGTAAACTGCATCATCCTTGGACGGGCGGAAGCCTTCGCCTCCAAGAATCCGATTCTGCTTTCCGCTGTGGACGGTTTAGGAATGGGTATCGGATTCACCATTTCCCTGACCCTGCTTGGCGGTATTCGTGAACTTTTCGGTTACGGCACTCTCTTCGGCACCCGGATCATGCCCGAACATTACAAACCGTTCAGCTTCATGGTTGAGGCCCCGGGCGCATTTGTATGTCTCGGACTTATGCTCTCAGCCATGAACATCTTCACTAGTTGGCAGGCCAGACGCAAAGGTCAGGCTGTACTGGATAACCCCGGCCACGAATGCAGGTCCTGCGGCATTTGCAGCCGCTAGAGGTAAATCATGAAAGAATATTTCCTGCTTTTCATCTCAGCCATATTCGTAAACAACATCGTGCTGGCCCAGTATCTGGGAAACTGCCCGTTCATCGGGACTTCCAAAAAGATTTCCGTAGCCATTGGTATGGGCAGCGCGGTCGTATTCGTTGCCACCATGTCTGCATCGATAACATGGGCGGTGCAGGAATACCTGCTTGATCCCATGGGATTGCAATACCTGCAAACCCTGACCTTCATTCTGGTCATCGCCTCGCTGGTTCAGTTTGTGGAGATGTTCCTCAAAAAAGCTGTGCCGCCGCTCTACAAATCGCTTGGAATTTTTCTGCCGCTGATCACCACTAACTGTGCGGTCATGGGGATCGCCATCATCTGTCAGCGTGAGGAATTTTCTTTCATCAAAACAGTGGCCTTTTCCTTTGCGTGCGGTATGGGCTTTATGCTGGCCTTAATTGTGCTTTCCGCTATTCGCGAACGGATTGAGGTTTCCCGGACACCCAAGTCCATGAAAGGCACGCCCATTGCCTTGATCATGGCAGGTTTGATGTCACTGGCCTTTTTTGCATTTAAAGGAATGATATGATGCGCTATCGCGCTTTTGATTAAAAGATTTCGCCTCCGGCGGCCAAAGGCCTGTAGCCGTTTGGCGAAAGGCTTTGCTTTGAGCCTTACGGATACTGAGAGCAGAGCAGCTACGCCCCTTTGGAATCCCTATTAGTTTAAATAGGTTAATTAACGGATAGGCTGAGCATATGATTCTTAATTCATTATTAGTTCTTATGGGACTGGGCTTCACCGCCGCTACTATTCTAGCTGTGGCTTCTAAAATTCTGCACGTCAAAGAAGATCCGCGCATTGCGCAGGTTGAGGATGTACTCCCCGGCGTAAACTGCGGTGGCTGCGGCTATGCAGGCTGCAACGGCGCGGCGAATGCTGTTGTGGAAGGTAAATCAGGAGCCAATGTCTGCGTTATCGGAGGCATTGAAACCGCGCAGGCTGTCGGCGCGGTTATGGGATTGGAAGTTCTGGATATGGAATTGGAACTTGCTTTCCGGGATTGCACTGGCGGTCAACGCGCAGAAGAACTTTTCAATTATGAAGGTGCCGGCAATTGCCGTGCACAGGCCCTTCTCTATGGTGGTGCCAAAACCTGCCCCGAAGGATGCCTCGGCCTTGGAACATGTGAAGCTGTCTGCCCCTTTGATGCAATCCATATGGGACCGGAAGGATTGCCTGTCGTAGACCCGCTTGCCTGTCGCGCCTGCCGTAAATGCGTTGAGGCCTGCCCGCGCGGAGTGCTTTCCATTGTATCCATGAGCGCAAAACTGCTGCATCTTGAAGAAGTCAACGACTGTCTTGCACCCTGCCAGCAGAAATGTCCGGCAAATATCAATATTCCCCGGTATATCGAAGCTGCTAAAAATGGAGATTACGCCGGAGCAGTCAATATCATCCGCGAACGTAACCCCTTGCTGCTTGTCTGCGGTCGGGTCTGTCCGCGCCCATGTGAATTGGACTGCCGCCGTACCCATGTAGACGAAGCAGTCGGGATTAACATGATCAAAAGATTTGTGGCAGACTGGGAAATGAACAACAACCTCCGCCTGCACATCCCCTGTGCCAAGGAAACTGGACGCAAAATTGCGGTCATCGGCGGTGGTCCGGCAGGCCTTTCCTGTGCAAACTTCCTGCGCCGTCTCGGTCACAGTCCGACCATCATCGAAGCTATGCCTGAACTCGGCGGACAACTGCGCTACGGTATCCCGGAATATCGCCTGCCAAAGAAAGATCTGGCATGGGAAATTCAAGGCATACTTGATCTCGGTATAGATGTGCGTTTGAATCAAAAACTAGGAACTAACTTCACCATCAATGATCTGGAAGAGGAAGGATTTGAGGCATTTTTCATGGGAATTGGAGCATGGGCCAGCGGCACCATGCGCATTGATGGAGAAAAAGCTCAGGGAGTAATTTCCGGCACTGAATTTCTCACTGGCATCGGACTTGGACAACCCCCCAATATCGGCGATAATGTAATAGTAGTCGGTGGCGGCAATACAGCCATTGATGCTGCCCGAACCAGCATTCGTTTAGGATGTGATGTAACCCTGCTTTATCGACGCACACGCGCCGAAATGCCTGCGAATATCGAAGAAATTGAAGGTGCAGCAGATGAAGGCGTAAAGTTTATATTTCTTTCAGCACCGACTAAAGTCATCATGGATGATAAAGGGAAGGCCACCCATCTTGAATGCATAAGTATGGAACTAGGTGAACCGGATGATTCCGGACGCCGCCGCCCTGTTCCAATAGAAGGAACTGAAGAACGTTACCCAGCAGACACAATTATCTCAGCCATCGGGCAGAAACCGCAGTTATCCTGCTTTTACACCGAAGGTGAAGAGCAATGCAATATCGACTTCACCCGCTGGCGTACAATTGATGCTCATCCCCAAACATTACAGACCTCCATCCCCATGGTCTTTGCCGGGGGCGATGCAGTCTCAGGACCGGACTCGGTTATTTCCGCAGTTGGTGCAGGAAGAATCGCGGCACGATCAATCCATTATCTACTAACCATAGGAAAAATCCCGTTAGCAGACAATACCCTGCGCAGATTGATTCCTTACACTCTTTTTAAGGATGTAGACGGCTGTAAAAACAAAACACGCACCCCGATGCCCCACAATTGCAGTGGTGATGACCGCATCAGCACCTTTAAGGAAATCGAAGGCTGTCTAACCGAAGAAGAATTACAGCATGAGACCTCTCGCTGTCTGCGCTGCGGCTTGATCTGCTATGACCGGGATATCCCGCTGGAAAATGTATTTACTAATCGTGTGGGTGAGAAAGTGGAATAAAAAAAGGCGCACCGGGAAATCCCGATGCGCCTGAACTTTGATAAATCAAAGCTATTATTTCTGGAGGCCGGACTGAACGTCCTTGAGGAGTTCCTGAACCTTTGCAAGCTTAGCCTGCTCTTCCTCGCTGAGCTGAGCCCCAACGTAAGCAGCTTTCTGGTTCATTTCTTCGATAATGCCGTCCATGATAATATGTCTGGTTTTAGTGGGTAGTTTTTCGAGTTCAACCAGTCTGCCGTCTACAACAGCCATCTGGGAATTCAGGGCTTCCACTTCACCGCGTACGGCCTGCAAATCCTTCACTTCAGCGGTAAGGCTGGTGAGGTTCTGGTTCAGGCCATAGAAAAATACTACGAGAAGAACTACTGCCATGAAAGAAATGATAATTGCTACTTTACCCATGTCTTTCTGAGCAGTTTCGCTGACACCTGCTACGACGTCTTCTGCCAGCACATCTTCATTCTGCTGGTAATCTTCCATCTGATGCACTTTTTCAGTTGCTGCGCTCATTTTTTTCCTCCTAAATGATCGTGTTTATAACGAAAAAGGACTATACTGCAAGGATGATTTCAAATCAAGAATTTAAAGTTTTTTAAAAATTTTTGATCCACCTTCCCTGTAAACTCTTCGTGATTCTCATAAAAAAACAACTTCCGCAACCAGATAAATCAAAATCTCTCACTTTAATTCGAAACAAGAAAAAAATAACTATCTCCCCTTTTCAGCCACTCATAATCAAATCTGGCTTACATCTCGGCACATTATTTGCTTCTAATTAGGAAAACTAAATTTACGGAAAAGTTTTCCTAATAATATTTACCTCGAATTCTCAGGAGCATAAAATGTTTAGCAGCTCAGTGACAGGCAACCAAAACACAGCAGGAAGCTATTTCTCAACTATTGCCAACAACAAACAAAGCACCAAAACTCCGAATATTTCAGCCAATCTCAGCCCTACCCAAATCCGTAGACAGCTTCAGATGCAGTTTGCCACCATGAGTTTTGGTCTTAACTCCAGCGAACAGCAGCAGGTAAACGGATATTTCTCGCAGCTTAACAATATATACGGTGTTAACGACTCGGCAGTCCGGGAAGAGCAGGAAAAGAAATTCAAAGAACTCAAAGCCGAATTGGATAAGCTTTACGGTCTTGATGGTGAGCCCAAAAAACTAACTTCCGAAGAACAAAAGAAGGTCGATGAACTCCAGACTCAACTTGATAAGCTATATGAAATCGTTCCCACCAAGGACCCGCAGGGGCTGGACCGGCAGAGGGCTGAAAGTCTCAAGTGGGAGCTAAAAAAACTCTACTATCCTGAAGGCAAAGTCCTGAGTGCTGCGGAAAAGAAAAAAGAAGCTTCAATCCAGAAAGAATTAAAAGAAATTTTCGGCATTACCGGACCCAAAAAGCTCAATAAGGAAGAGCAGGCAAAAGCAGACGAACTCAACAAGCAGATTGATAAGATCAAAGGCACTACCAAGAAAAAACTCAATGAAGCAGAGACCAAACGGGCAAACGAGATTCTTGATGAGATGGAAAAAATTGCGGGCAGTCTGGTTACTCACGGATTGAGTAATGCAGAAAAGACTCTCTACTATAAGCTTGATGATCAGGCGGATGCACTTAAAGCAAAAGCCAAAGAATCCGGCCTCAGCGATGAAGAACAGGACAAACTTGTCCAAATAACCAAAAACATTAACGCCTTATTAGATAAAGCAGCCGCAATTCAGGAAAAGCAGGATAAGCAGGCCAGTCAGGTCCATGGTCAGTTGAACGGCTTTTTCTCACAGCTTGGCGCATTAGGAGGCGGCACCCTGCTCTCGAGAAGTATTTAGATTTCTCTTGAAAAGCACTTAAATATTTCTTACCCCTGACTTCAGCAGGACTAAATGCGGAGCAATGCTCCCGGAAGTATAATCCCAAAGACCTAAAGGAGTCAGCTATGCCTATATATGAATTTAAATGTCCCAAGTGCTCTAAAGAGTTTGATGAACTGGTAATGCCCGGCAAAGAGGCCAAAGCGGACTGCCCTGAATGCGGACATAAAAATTGCGAAAAGCTGCTCTCCATGGGCAATGTCCGTCCCAACGGAATCCCAAAAGGAATGGGCGGCTACAAAGAACCTTGTAAAGGCTGCAACGGTTGCGGTTAAAATTTCAAATCTTGTAAAAAACAATGAACCCCGGATGGTATGCTCCGGGGTTCATTTTTGCAGACGTTCAAATTTTTATTTCATAAAGCCGGGAATCACCCGTGCGGCGATAGGTGAAGCACCTGTCTTCAGCAATACCCAGCCGCTCATAAATCCCCGCAAGCCATTGAGTACGCCCAAGAGCATGAGTCGGCACAAAAACCTGAGGCGTGACAGCCTGCGCCAGTTGTGCTCCCCCGGCAAGGCTTTCCAATCTCCT
>DDLU01000132.1 GCA_002340305.1 Desulfovibrio sp. UBA2564 | reverse complement strand
GGTTTAAGAATCCCAAAACTTTTTAATAGGCTTCGCTGCTTTTGAGCGGGAGAGTGAGCAAACTATGAGATGGAAAGAGCGGCAGCATAAATTTAGTTTGGATGATAAAAATAAAACCCCGTTAACAGGGCTGGTCTTTGATATTCAGCGCTTTGCCGTGCATGACGGCAACGGCATTCGTACTCTGGTATTTTTGAAGGGCTGCCCATTGCGTTGCAAATGGTGCCAGAACCCGGAATCCATGAGTAGCCAACCGGAGATCATGCGCATACCGCACCACTGCATCAGCTGTGTGAAATGCGCGACTCTATGTCCCGAACAGGCTATTGAATACCGGGAAGACGGAGTCTTCATTGATCGCGATAAGTGTACTTATTGTGGCGAATGTGTGGAGAAATGCTATGCCGGGTCCATGACCATTGTCGGACGCTATTTGACCGTTGATGAAGTGATGGAAGAAGTGGAACGCGACCGCCCGTTTTACAATACTTCGGAAGGCGGAGTTACTTTTTCCGGCGGCGAACCGACCATGCAATCCGCATTTCTGATTGCAGCACTGAAAGATGCAAAAGAACGGGGATTGCATACCGCCATTGAATCCTGTTGTTTATGCTCACCAAAAACTTTCGCCGAAGTGCTGGAACACACCGACCTTGTGCTCACCGACATCAAGCATATGGATTCAAAACGCCATAAGGCACTTACCGGAATGCCCAACGGACAGATTCTGGAGAACATCCGCATGGCTGCAAAAATGGGTAAAAAACTGCGCATCCGCATCCCGCTCATTCCGGGCTGTAATGATTCGGAAGAAAATATCGAGGCTACGGCAAAGTTTGTGGAATCTCTCGGCACGAGTGTCGAAGGCTTGGATATTCTGCCCTACCACCGCCTTGGCGAACCTAAATGGGAACAGCTTAACCGCGAATACACTCTCAGCGGGGTAAAGCCCCCGGAACGGGAACATGTATTAAATTTAAAAAAGATTGTTTTGCCGCACTGTCCTAACGTTTCAGTGGGTGGATAAGATTACTGAAAATTAAAACTGACTTTGTCGCGAAAAGGCCTCTTTGGAATATTCCAATGAGGCTTTCTTTTTTACTTCTCCCAAAAATGCAAACCTGACTTTACATCCCAGACACGCCAACTGTAACCAAAAGTAAGCACCTATAACATCTTTTAGTCTTTATTTACAAACAGTTAATTAAATAAAAATTATGGCCCGCATTTTGCCTATAGCCCACTGCAAGGATGCAAACAGGTCTTGCCCTGTTTTGAAAATAATTTTTGGAGGATATGAAGAAATGGCAGAAAATGCAGCTAAGCAGAATAGCGACGTAGTGGTCGATAAGGCTTCGAGCTCTTGGTCCGATCTTTGGAAAAAAGAAGATTACTGGGCCATCTGGCTGGGATTCCTGATCCTGACCGTCGGCGCGATAATCTTTTTCAACAACAAACCCGCGGACATGGAAGCCAAGTTCGCCAAGCAGAACGCGATCATGACTGAGGAAGCGGCCCGCGCTCCCTTCAAGACCGTTGCATGGTACGAGGCTCAGACAGCCAAAGAAAAAATCAAGGCTAAGAACTCCCCCGTCGGTAAGGCCATCAAAGGCTTCATGGCTAAGCCCAAGAAATGGACAACCAACCCGCTGGATGCTTTCATTCAGACTCAGGCACAGGCTGATCTCAAGAACGAAGCAGCAATGCCTAAGTATAATAAGGCAAAAGCAGCAGCTGCAGCAGCCAAAACCGCCGCACTTGATGCACAGTTGAAAGCTGAACAGGCCGGATTCAAAGATGCCGGCCTGAACACCGCAGCTTCCGCATCCATTGAATCATGGCTGAAACTGCGTGCCAAAGAATCTTCCGCTAAAAAGAAAATCAAGAACAAGCCTTACAACCTGATCCCCTCCCTGCTGGTACTTATGATCGGTTTCGGCCTGTTCTTCGCTATAGGTATGCGTTTTATTGACGGTGATGCCAAGACTTTCCTCAAAGGTTTCGGTCTGGTCTTCGCCGTTGCCATCGCTTCCTACCTCATGGCCGGTCAGGCAACCATGAAGCAGTACGGTATCGGTTACGCGGCATGGGCTATCGCCATCGGTCTGGTCATCTCCAACACCATCGGTACCCCCAACTGGGCCAAGAAAGCACTTCAGGTTGAATTCTTCATCAAAACCGGACTGGTTCTGCTCGGTGCCGAGGTTCTCTTCAACAAAGTTGTAGCAATCGGTATCCCCGGTATCTTTGTAGCATGGGTTGTTACCCCTGTAGTTCTGATCACTACCTTTATCTTCGGTCAGAAAGTAATCAAGATGCCTTCCAAAACCCTGAACATGGTTATCTCCGCAGACATGTCCGTGTGCGGTACCTCCGCAGCAATTGCAGCTGCTGCAGCCTGTAAGGCCAAGAAAGAGGAACTCACCCTCGCAATCGGTCTTTCCCTCGTATTCACATCCATCATGATGATCGTAATGCCCGCAATCATTAAAGGTACAGGAATGCCTTTCATTCTCGGTGGAGCATGGATGGGCGGAACCATTGACGCTACCGGGGCTGTTGCAGCAGCCGGTGCTTTTCTTTCCGAAAAAGCACTCTACGTGGCAGCGACCATCAAAATGATCCAGAATGTACTCATCGGTGTGACCGCATTCGGTATCGCCATCTTCTGGGCCACCAAGGTTGAAGCTGTGGAAGGACAAAAAGTTCACGCCATGGAAATCTGGCACCGTTTCCCCAAATTCGTGCTCGGCTTCCTGACAGCGTCTGTGATCTTCTCCATTGCCTACTCTTCCCTTGGCTCAGATGCAGGTTTCACCATGATTGACCAAGGTGTTCTGCGCGGCTTCTCCCGTATCTTCCGCGGCTGGTTCTTCTGCCTCTCCTTTGCAGCAATCGGACTGGCAACCAACTTCCGCGAACTCAAACACTACTTCAAAGGCGGCAAGCCGCTCATCCTTTACGTATGCGGTCAGTCCCTCAACCTGTGCCTGACCCTGATCATGGCTTACCTCATGTTCTACGTAGTATTCCCGGACATTACTTCCAAGATCTAGACAAAGTTGGAATCACCCCACACCCGGAGGGAAGCACTGTGCGCTTCCCTCCACCACAGAGGAATATAAAAATGGAAAACAAATCACTAAGCATCAGGATTGTTTCTTTTCTGGCAACCTGTTCAATAATCTGGGCTATGGTTTTTGTTGCCGGTCCCATGCTCATCGACACCACCCCGGCCTTTCGCACTCTGGCAGATTTCGTTGTTGAATCAGATATCGAGACCGGAGAATTTTACTACACAGACGTTGAAATTGTAGGGCACGCAGACCACAACGCACGCAGTTCCATGGAATACCTGCCCCATGGTCCCGGACCGGAATAGTCAGCAGGAATTAAGGCTTAAACATCGAATCTATCATTTTCCCCGCACTGATCAGATATACCCCGGTGCGGGGTACGGCTCCGAGAAAATAGCCCAGTTGTTCAAACTCAGCCCGTCCGTAGCCAAGTATGGAAAAGTAAATTTTAAAACAGAGGATAAGAAGCAGGAAACAAAGAATTATCAGCGGGACAGAACTGCCCATCCGCGATAAGAAAATCTTTGCCGGAATCTTTTTGCGCAAGAAGAGAACAAGGGCAGCACCGCATTCAAGGAAGGAATTCCAGCACCGGACAAACAGGTCCGCGCTGATGATACCGGCCAGAACCGCCGCAAAGAAAAGGAATATATCAAACATGGCTCCCCCGGCGCTTAACCTGTTCCAGAACAAGACTACCCCATGTAATAAGAGAATACCCTTTCCGGGCAGTAATGGTCAAGGATCACGGGCTTGACATCGGGTGGCCCGGTTGTAAACTCCAGATATGCGCAGAAGCATGAAACTCCCCAGACCATACTCGATCCAAAGCAAATTTCTTTTAAGCCTGATCCTGACCTCCATGATCATTGGAGGTGCTCTTTTCACAGGCTTTTCCATACATATGAGCAAAGTGCTCGAAAACGTGGTGCGCGAAAAAGCACGTATGGTCTTCGAGCAGGTCGATTCCGTTCAAAACTACGTGCGCGGCGTACTCCGCCCGACCATGTATGAGGAACTGCCGGACAAATTCATCATCCAAGGCATGTCTTCATCATTCGTGACCCGCAACATCATGGCCCGTGAAGAAGGTAAGGACTCTACCTACTCCTACCGCCGTGTAGCAGAGGGAGCACGTAATCCCGATTATGAAGCCAATGAAATCGAACTGGAACTAATCAACCATTTCAGAGAAAATCCCGGTCAGACATTCTGGGAAGGCTACAAAAACATCCTCGGTGAAAAGCATTTCATCATGGCCCGCCCTGCCATATTCAAAAAAAGTTGCCTGCGCTGTCACGGAAAGATCGAAGATGCTCCGGTGGAGGTCATTGAGCTTTATGGCAACCGCGGTTTCGGTCATGCTGTAGACAGCATTGGCGGAGTCGATTTGGTGGGCTTACCGGTCAGCGCATCCGTTGCCCGGATTCAGGATACCATCATGACTTACATCGGTGTCTTCCTGCTGGCAGTATTACTTTATCTCGGTGCGACAAATATCCTTTTTAAACGCATTGTTGCCAACAACATCCGTATCCTGACCACAAATTTCAGACGCAATTTCAGCGATGAAAAAGGCGTTGCCCTGTTCCGCGAAGTTGAGCAGGAAGATGAAATCGGCGAAATGATCGGCGGTATTGAAAAGCTCAGCGATTACATGTTCGATGCCCGTCAGAGGCTTCAGGACTATGCGGCCAATCTGGAAAAAATGGTTGAGGAACGAACCCGGGACCTTGAGCAGGAAGCCCATGCCCGTCAATCAGATGTGGAACTTTTCGTGCAGCTTTTGTCCGGTTCCAGCCGCAGCCAGTCCCGCCCGGAACTCTGGCAGACAGCCCTGCCCCTGATCCAGCGAAGATTCAACCTTGCACGGGCGGCCTATGTCTGCACTTTCTCCAGCAAAAGATTTTATTCCTACCCGCTGAATCCGCAACGCCCGGAATTGCCTGAGAACTGGATTGCACTGCTCACCGAATCAATATCTCTGGTCGAAGGAGACCGGGCCTACCTGCCTGTAGAATCATTATCCGGCAGTGCCGAAGGTCTGCTTTGTCTGTATTGCTGCGAAGAAGAATCATTCAGCACGGAAGATAAAGTTGTACTGCGAGCCATTGGCCGCCAGCTTGGAATTGCTGCGGATAACATCTCCGCGCTGGACAGCATTGTCCGCCATAACACCAATCTGCAATCAATTTTTGAAGGCATCAGTGATCCGCTGCTGCTGGCTGACGGCACCGGGACTCCCATTGTTGCCAACGAATCAGCCCGTAAGCTGGGTGAAGAACTGTCCGAAGGTGCAATCACTGACGGCGGCGTAATCGCCATGCTCTGCCAAAGCACAGGCGCTGACGGCGACTGCGGTATTTCCAAATCCCTGCTCATGAACGAACCGCTTTCGCGGGAAGTTTCCCTGCCGGAAGGACGGTCTTTTGCCATCAACATCTACCCCATCCACGATGCTGAAAGTCCTGTGGAACGCCGGGTTGTTGTCTATGTGCATGAAACTACCAGCCGGAAAAAGATGCTGGCCCAAATGACTCAGGCTGAAAAAATGGCTACCGTAGGCAAACTCTCTGCCGGATTAGCCCACCAAATCAATAACCCGCTGGGCGTTATTCTCTGCTACGCCGAATTACTCAAGAAAGATGCCAGTGGACAGAACAGCGACGACCTTGAAGTCATTCTCAAACATACCCGACAGGCGCAGGCTGTTTTGAAAGACCTGCTCAACTTTGCTCGCCCAAAGGTCTTTGCAGCGACCGGAACCGATTTTGCCCAGATCATCACCAATGTTTCCGATGTGTTCCGCATTCAGGCGGATAAACAAAGTGCGGAAATAATGCTTGAACTTGATGACTCCACCCCGGAATTGAAAGTGGACCAACAAGCACTAGAACATATTGTGGCAAACCTGCTCCTTAACGGACTTGACGCAGTGCGGGAAAATGAGGGCAAACTGAAAATTTCACTTAAAACCGAACCGTCGGGACAAGCCGTGCTGAAAGTTATGGACAACGGCCCCGGCATTGCACAAGAAGACCTGCAATACATATTCGACCCATTTTACACAACTAAGGAAGTCAACAAAGGTTCCGGGCTTGGGCTGGCTGTTGTCTTCGGATTTATGAGTGACATAGGCGGTTCTATTGAAGTGGATAACGGTAATGAAGAACTGGGAGAACTGCCCGGAGCCGTTTTCACCCTGAGATTTCCCCTGACTGAAAAGGATAATTAATGGCTGAAATAAAACAGCAAATTCTGATTGTTGATGATCAGGAAGACTTTGCCCGCGGAATCAAAAGACTGGTCGAAGGGGCTTTCCCGGAGAACGAAGTCTTCGTGGCATTCAATGGAGAAAAAGCCCTCGATATCCTCAAAGCACAGCAGATTCAACTGATGGTCAGTGATCTCCAGATGCCCGGGATGAGCGGATTGGAACTGCTGAAGACCGCACTTGCAAAAAACAATTCCCTTTCCGTGGTCATGCTTACCGCCCATGGCACAGTGGAAACCGCTGTGGAAGCACTCAAGGTCGGGGCCTATGATTTTGTAACCAAGCCTATTGAGCAGGAAAACCTTTTTAGGGTTATCAGCAAAGGACTTGAAAGAAGTAGCCTGCTTGAAGAAAACCGTTTGCTGCGCGAACAGGTTGAGCAACGCAAAGACCGACTGCTCGGGCAAAGTACGGTCATGCAGCAACTCAGGCAATCCATCGGGGCTGTCGCCCGAACGGATTACAATGTGCTGATCATGGGTGAATCGGGAACGGGTAAGGAGCTGGTAGCCGGAATGGTCCGCGAGCAAAGTTCCCGTGCGGAAAAAACGTATGTAACAGTCAACTGTACAGCTATTCCCGACAATCTTCTGGAAAGTGAACTTTTCGGACACGTCAAAGGGGCATTCAGCGGCGCAGACAATGACCGCGAAGGTTTGTTCATGCGCGCTGACGGCGGAACAATCCTGCTTGATGAAATCGGTGATATTCCATTGGAAACCCAGACCAAACTGCTGCGCGTGTTACAGGAAGGGGAAATTCGCCCTGTCGGTTCAGACAGCTCAAAAAAAATTGATGTACGCGTGCTGGCATCGACCAATCAGGATCTTCCCAAACGCGTGGCCGAAAAAACTTTCCGCGAGGACCTGTACCACCGCTTGAACGTACTGCCCTTGAATCTTCCGGCCCTGAAAGACCGCCCCGGAGATATCGCCCTGCTGGCCCGTTACTTTGCGCAAAAAGCCTGCTTTGAATTAGGGCTTCCCGAAAAGGAACTGGACCCCGCTGTGGTAGGACACTTAAGTGCCCTGAAATGGACCGGGAACGTCCGCGAACTGCAAAACACCATGCGCAAACTGGTCGTTTTCAGCACTGGAAGATCCATCACCATGCTGGCTGTGAATATGGCTGAAGGTAAAATGTCTACCGAATCCGGTCCTGAAGCCCCAGCAACAATTCCCTACAAGGATGCCAAGCAGCAATTGGTGGACAGTTTCAGCAGGAGTTACATCAGTAACGTTTTAACCAGTACACACGGGAACATATCAGAAGCCGCCCGCACCTCACAATTATCGCGTGTTGCTGTGCAGAAAATGCTGGCCCGTTTTAATTTGGCTACGGAAAATTTCAAAACAAAATAAAAACAAACTTTCACGGCCTCAAACCTTGCCCCATACGCAACAACAGGATAGGCAAAGCTGCAACCCATGACACCTGAAAACGTCTTACAGCTTCCATGAAAGAATCCACCACAAATTTGTCCAAACTGGCAGCACAGCTCAGCACTCCCCTTTCCATTGGCGGGAGAACAATCGCCAACAGGTTATGGCTGGCACCAATGGCCGGTTTGACCCACACTGCTTTCCGTCAGGTTCTTAATCATTACGGTTCCTGCGGTTTGGTCTTTACTGAAATGTGCAGTGCCAAAGCTGTACCGACTGAAAAACCGGGAATCTCCCCGGTATTCAGCTGGCACGAATGGGAACTTCCCAATCTGGTCTGCCAATTGGTGGGCGCAACCGAAGAAGAAATGGTCATTGCGGCAAAACGAGTTGAAGACGAAGGCTTCTTCGGCGTAGATATCAACATGGGCTGCTCTGCACGGGGAATGATCAAACGCGAGGCCGGAGCGGCTTTGCTCAAGACCCCGGAAAAAGCTGCTGCGATAGTGGAAGCTGTGCGCAAGACAGTGTCCATCCCTGTCTTTGTTAAATTCCGCACCGGATGGTCCAAGGATATTACTCCGGCGGCAGCACTTGCCAAAGACCTTGAGTCAGCAGGAGCAGACTGCCTCGTATTCCACCCGCGGGTAGCCCCGGACAAGCGCACCCGCCCACCCCAAATCGACCACATCCGCCACATCAAGGAAGCAGTCTCCATCCCGGTATTCGGCAATGGTGATGTTACTACTCCTGAACACTGCCGGAACATGCTCGACAGAACGGGCTGCGACGGCGTGTCCATAGGCCGAATGGCGGTTGCACGCCCGTGGCTGTTCGCTGAATGGACCGCAGGTTATGAGCCTGGGGCCTACATATTCCAAGATTACGTCATCCGTCTAGCTACAGCCTTGGAAGAAGAATTCGATCCCATCCGGGGGCTCAAAAGGTTCCGTCTTTTCATGGCCTATTTCGCAGCCAATTTCCGCTACGGACACAGCTTGCAGGCGACATTCGCCACTGCAAAAAACATGGAAGATGTCCGCCGTACAGCCAGAGAGTACATCAGCCCGGACATGGACCTTAGTAAAACACCCAATATGAGTTTGTATAACCTCTAAAAGCCATTTGACTTCTTCCTGTCCCCGGAACTACTTACAGGTAGTTTCTAACAGCCAACAGATACAAGGCGGTTTACTATGGGCAAGACAGAACATTTCGGACTTGATTTCGAAACTTTTGCGAGACTTATCGACAATCTCCATGATGAGATAACCATCTACGATAATAACTATCGCATGCTCTACGTAAACAAAGCCTGCGAACGCCACTACGGCTTCACTCAGCAGGAAATGGTCAACATGCCCTTCTGGGATGTTGTACAGAAACACAATTCATGGGACCGTCCCATCCTGCCTGTTGTTTATGAAAAGAAACTCCCAGCCAAGCAGGAGCAGCAGACCTATCTGGGTCTGGAGGTCCTGACTATCGCAGTCCCCTTGCTGGATCAGGAGCAGGAAGTTGAATACGTATTGCTCAGCATTCGCGACAACTTCCATGAAGGGCGCATTCTTGACCCGGAAGAGCTTACCCTCGATGCTGACCCTTCAGCCGCTAAACCGGAAGACCTGATTTACCGAAGCTCTTTGATGGAACAGACGGTAACCGCCGCCCGCAAAGTAGGCTCCATCAGTGCCCCCTGCCTGCTGCTGGGCGAATCCGGTTGCGGTAAAAGTCTATTGGCAAAATTCATCCACGCCAACAGTAAACGGGCCGAAAAACCCTTTGTAGTCGTCAACTGCGCGGCAATCCCGCAAGAGCTCTTTGAATCAGAACTCTTTGGACACGTTGAAGGCGCATTTTCCGGGGCAACCAAACCCCGTGGCGGTCTATTGGCAAAGGCTGAAGGCGGCACCCTTTTCCTTGATGAAATTTCTGAACTTCCCCTATCCATGCAGGCCAAGCTGCTGCACGCAGTACAGGAGCTGGAATACCGTCCGGTGGGAAGTTCTTCGCCAGTGAAAGCGGACGTACGTATTCTTGCTGCCTCCAACCGCAACATGGAGCGCATGGTTGAAACCGGGGCCTTCCGGCAGGATCTCTATTTCAGGCTAAATGTATTTGATATCGTAATCCCACCCCTGCGTGACCGTCAGGAAGACCTGATCCCCCTTCTGCACTATTTTTTCAACCGCTACGGTAAAACCCACGGCAAAGGCAAACGCCTTTCATCCGAGGCCCAAGCCCTTCTCTGCCAATACTCATGGCCCGGCAACATCCGCGAGCTTGCCCACCTTGTGGAACGACTGGTCGTTACTGTTGAAGATGAGATCATCACCATGGACCACCTTCCCTCGTCCATTTACGAAACCACAGCCACCCCCATCTCAACGCTGATCTCCGCCAACAGCCTTGATGATGCCCTTGAAGCCGTTGAACGCCAACTGATTATGGACGCAGTCGCAAAGCACGGCAGCAGTCGCAAAGTCGCAACTGCTTTGAAGATCAGCCAGTCCCGCGCCTCCCGTTTGATCAGAAAATACAGCCTTAATTCAGCCCCTTAGACACTGAGTCAAAGACAACTCACCGAGTCAATATAGACTCAAGACTCAGAATAACCCGCCAAGAAAGGACTTTATTTAATATTGAGTCATTTTTGACTCAATTTATTTTATTGATTGAATGATCATACAATCATTATTTTCTGCAACATACTGTTTTTAAACATTTTTAAATAATGAAAACTATAACACTCTGTTGGCACACCCCTTGCTTCAATAGACCCAACACATATCTAGACCAGACTGATGCAGTGTCCGCCATGGGAAAACGAATTGTTATGGAGTTAACAATTCGATACGGGCAAACGGGGTGTTTGATTTCGTACAAGGCTACACCATCACTATTGTGTTTGTGGAGGCTGCCGCAAAAGTAAGATAATGCGGCGTTTATTTGAGGTGAATTAACTATCTAGGGAGACGACTGTATGTTTAAGGACAAAAGGTATTACGGGATGGCTTGTGCCCTGCTTGCGACCATGCTTTGGGCTGGTGCTTTTGTTGTTGCCAGACTGGCGGTAGGCCAGATTTCCCCCATGACCCTTGGTGCCAGCCGCTGGTTCATCGCTCTGCTCATTCTGTGTGCTTTCACTCTGCCCAGAGTAAAACGCGAATGGCCCGTAGCTAAAAAATTTCTGCCCCAGATTATTGCAGCAGCCCTGACCGGTGTGGCTGCGTATTCCCCGCTGAGTTACTTCGCAGCCCAGACAACATCAGCCATCAACCTTTCCCTTATTTCCGTAACTTCACCGATCTTCATCGTTATCATTGCTTCACTGATGGGCCAAAAACAGTCCATGAACACATGGATCGGATGTACTGTGGCCCTGATCGGCTCTTTTTATCTTGTTTCCGGCGGTGACTTGCAGCAGCTTCTCGGCCTGCACTTCGCAGCAGGGGACATCCTTATGCTGCTTGCTGCCGTAGGTTTTGCTGTCTACAGCCTGATCCTGCGCAGAATCCCCGAAGGACTCTCCCAGCTGACTGTTATGACCCTCATGTCCTTCTTTGCAGTACTCATGCTCATTCCCTGCGTCATCTGGGAATCCACCCAGCCAAGCATGGTATTCAACATGAACGGTGTTGTTTTCTTCAGTATCGTCTTCTCCGCTGTCTGCTCATCTGTTGTCGCATGGCTGACCTGGAACATCGGGATTGAACACGCGGGTCCGGCTACTTCCGGTATGATCTACTACAGTCTCCCCCTCTGGGGCGGTCTGTTCGCCTTTATTTTCCTCGGCGAAACAATGAACTTCGTACACTTCATTTCAGGTGTACTGATCATCGGCGGTATCATCTGGTCCAGCCGCGGCCCTAAAGAAGTCACCGCAGCACAAGCAGCCGCAAACGAAGCTTAAACGCACCTTGAATCCATAGAAACAGGGACAGGTCCTACCTGTCCCTACCGGATTCCTTATTCACCCCGGAGGTCTATTCTCCGCCGGAAACAGGAAAGGAGCGTCCGGCTACCAGCCACATAAAGGTCTGCGAAGACCGTTTCGGAATAACTAACCATTTAAGGAATTGGATAATGAAACGCGACGAACAACAGAAAAAGCTCATTCATCTTAATGTGAACGGGGAGACCATTTCACTACATGTAGAGCCGCACTGGACCCTTTCCAAAGTTCTGCGCAATGACTGCGGTCATACCGGGACAAAAGAAGGTTGCGGTGAGGGGGCATGCGGATCCTGCACCGTGCTCATCGACTCTGTCGCAGTGCCTGCCTGCATGGTTCTAGCCGTGGAACAGCAGGGTAAGGAAATCGAAACCATCGAAGGACTATCCAAAGACGGCAAGCTGCATCCCATTCAGGAAGCATGGCTTGAAGAATACGGCTCCCAGTGCGGGTTCTGTTCTCCGGGCATGATCATGTCCACCAAGGCTCTGCTGTTGAAGAATACCAGCCCCAGTGATGATGAAATTAAAGAAGCCATCAGTGGAAACATCTGTATTTGCAGTAACTACGAACACATCATCAATGCCGTGCGCAGTGCTGCAAAGAAAATGAAAGGGGAGCAGTGCTAATGATTAAGACCAACTCCATCGGAACAGCCGTCCGCCAGAAAGACGGCCCGGCCCGCGTAACCGGTTCCGCAAAATATTACGCTGACTTTATCTTTCCGGGCATGCTCCAGATCCGCATTCTGCGCTCCCCCTACCCTGCTGCGGATATTGTGTCCATCGACACCAGCGCAGCTGAAGCCGTGGAAGGCGTTGAAAAAGTCGTTACCTACAAAGACATCAAAGGTAAAAACCGCATCACAGGTCTGATCACCTTCCCCACTAACAAAGGTGACGGTTGGGACCGCCCCATCCTTAATGATGAAAAAGTCTTCCAGTACGGTGACGCTATTGCCATCGTTTGTGCGACTTCCGAAAAGATCGCTAAAGCAGCAGCCAAGCTGGTAAAAGTAGAACTGGAACAGCTGCCCGAATACATGGATGCTCCTTCCGCTATGGCTGAAGATGCCATGGAAATTCATCCCGGCACCCCCAACGTTTACTTTGAACAGAAAATTGTTAAGGGCGAAGAAACCGCTCCGATCATGGACAAAGCGGACGTTGTTCTCGAAGGTTCTTACTATGTACAGCGCCAGCCACACATGCCCATCGAGCCGGACGTAGGTTTCGCTTTCATCGACGATGACGGCAAGCTCAACATCCACTCCAAATCCATCGGCCTGCACCTGCACGCAGCAATGATCGCTCCCGGTCTCGGCGTTGAGCTGGAAAACCTGATCATGGTTCAGAACTACGCCGGTGGTACTTTCGGTTACAAGTTCTCCCCCACCATGGAAGCACTGGTCGGCGCAGCCTGCCTTGCAACAGGTAAACCTGTATTCCTGAACTACACTTGGGAACAGCAGCAGCAATACACCGGTAAACGTTCCCCCTTCTTCACCGACATCCGCCTTGCTGCAAGCAAAGACGGCGAACTGCTCGGTATGGAAACCGATTGGATTTGTGACCACGGTCCTTACTCCGAATTCGGTGACCTGCTGACCCTGCGCGGAGCACAGTTTATCGGTGCCGGTTACAAGCTGGAAAACATTCGCGGTCTCGGTAAAACAGTTTGCACCAACCACGCTTGGGGTTCTGCTTTCCGTGGTTACGGTGCTCCTGAAACCGAATTCGGCTACGAAGTCATGATGGACGAACTGGCTGAAAAAATCGGTATGGACCCCTTCGATCTGCGTGAAAAGAACGTCTACCGTGAAAGTCAGGGTACCACTACCCCCACCGGTTGTAAGCCTGAAGTATACTGCCTTGAAGATATCTTCACCGTCGGTCGTCCCAAGTACGAAGAGATGAAGAAATGGGCTGCTGAAGATGCTGCCGAAGGCTTCAAGCGCGGCGTTGGTATCGCAGTAGGTATCTACGGTTCCGGTCTTGACGGACCTGACACCGCAGAATCCGCAATTGAACTGAACAAAGACGGTTCCGTAACCCTCTTCAACTGCTGGCATGACCACGGTCAGGGTGCGGACATCGGTTGTCTGGGTACTGCCCACGAAACCCTGCGTCCTCTCGGTCTCAAGCCTGAGCAGATTCATCTGGTGATGAACGATACCCGCAACTGCCCCAACGGCGGTCCCGCTGGTGGTAGCCGTTCACAGGTTGTTATCGGTAACGCCATCATCGCTGCCTGCCGCAGCCTGATGGATGCCATGCGCAAAGCAGACAACTCCTACATGACCTACGACGAAATGGTCGCAGCCGGCAAAGAACTCCGTTACGATGGTAAATGGTCTGCTCCGGCTTCCGATTGTGATGAAAACGGTCAGGGTAGCCCCTTTGCCTGCTACATGTACGGTCTGTTCATGTCCGGCGTAGAAGTTGAAATCGCAACCGGTAAAGTTCAGGTAGAAAAGATGAAACTCATTGCTGACATCGGTAAGATCAACAACAAGCTCGCTGTTGACGGCCAGCTCTACGGCGGTCTCGCTCAGGGTGTCGGTCTCGCACTTACCGAGGACTTTGAAGACATCAAGAAGCACGCAACCATGGTCGGTGCAGGCTTCCCCTACATCAAACAGATTCCCGATGATATCGAACTCGTATACGTTGAGACCGAACGTCCCAACGGTCCCCACGGTGCCTCCGGTGTTGGTGAGCTTCCGCTGACCACCCCGCACTCATCTATTATCAACGCAATCTACAATGCCTGCGGCGCACGCGTAACCCACCTCCCGGCTCGCCCCGAGAAGGTTCTCGCTGCCATGAAAGGCTAATTAGTTAAATGTATCCGAAGTCCGGTGCTTGCACCGGACTTCGGATTTCTTTTTGCCTTCGGCGACCCTCCGGGGGTCAAAGAAGGTTTTTGATTCGCCGGGTTCTGTGATTAAAATCAGCACATCTTTTTAAAACAAAGCTGCAAAGCAAACGAAAACGTCACCTCCCCAGCCGCCGGAGGCATCAGAAATGGATCAGAAAAATTTACGCGATTGGGAAGCAAAGTGCACTCAGGAAGAGCCGCCAAAATGTAAAGCTCGTTGTCCATTACATGTTGATGGTCGCGAGTTCTGCCGTCTTCTTCAGGCCGGACAAATTGATAAGGCCTGGGCTGTTTTATGCAGAACCATGCCCTTCCCATCTATCACTGCCCGTATCTGTGACGGGGACTGCCAGAACGACTGTCTGCGCTCCCAGAGGGGGGGCGGAATTGAACTTGCTGCATTGGAACGCTTTGCAGCGGAAAATTTCAAACGCTCGCCAATGCTCCGAGCCCTGCCGCCCAAGGGGAAAAATATTGCAATCTTCGGGGCCTTTCTACCGGGACTTGCTGCTGCATGGGACCTCGGCAAAAAAGGTTTCACCGTAATTGTTTTCTGCGAAGACAAAATGCAGGGCTTCGGCAATCTCCCGGCGGACCGGATCAGCAATCAAGTCATTGAAAAAGAACTGGCCCAGTTCGGTAAAATGAATGTATCCTTTGCGGAACATGGCAAATGTGATCCACAAACCGTTATGGCAGCCTGTGATCGCTTTGATGCTGTTTTTGTTGATCCTCTGGCCCACAACGCTACGCAACTTGGAATAAATGAAGTGGACACCGTCACTTTGCAGACAAGTAAAGAGTTTCTTTTTGCTTCTACAGAAGTGAACAACAGTTCATTTATCTCATTGATCGCCCTTGGACGCAAAGGAGCACTTTCCATTGAACGCAAGCTACAGAATGCTTCGCTAACTGCCGGACGCGACCGCGAAGCTCCTTTCGAAACCAAACTTTTCACCAATATCAGCAAGGTTCAAGAGACTGCTCCGTTAGCTGTTCCCACAGAAGGATATTCTGCGGAGCAGGCCCAAGAGGAGGCTTCACGTTGTTTGCTCTGCGAGTGTATGGAATGCGTAAACAACTGTGCCTATCTGGAAGAATTCAAGAGCTATCCCAAAGCCTACGCCCGCCAGATTTATAACAATGCTTCCATTGTTATGGGCACCCGTATGGCCAATACCATGATCAACTCGTGCATGCTCTGCGGACTGTGTGAGAAGGTCTGCCCTGAAAATTTTGCCATGCAGGACATCGTCCTTGAAGCAAGGCAGGACTTGGTGGAAAAAGGACACATGCCGCCTTCCGCCCATGAATTCGCCTTGCGTGATATGGACTTTGCAGACTCCTCCACCTGCGCGCTGGTTAAACACCAGCCCGGTACAACCCAAAGTAAATATGTTTTCTTTCCCGGCTGCCAGTTGAGTGCGTCCGACCCCGGAGCAATTGAGCGTACATACGCACATCTCTGTTCAACACTCGACGGAGGAACCGGACTTATGCTCCGCTGTTGCGGTGCTCCGGCAGATTGGGGCGGGCAGAAAGAAATCTTCGAACGCAAAATGGAATCCTTGAAACGGGATTGGGAATCACTTGGACATCCGCAGATAATCGCCGCCTGCCCCTCCTGCATTAAAATTCTGCAACAAGAATTACCCGATGCTGAGATCATATCTCTCTGGTCGGCCTTAAGTTCAGAAGTGGACCAGCTTAAAGAGCCCCCGGAAACGGCCTTGCTCTCATTGCAAGATCCCTGTTCCGCCCGCGATAACCATGAACTGATGAATGATGTACGCATGCTGCTCAGCGGCATAAACGTGACTTTTAATGAACCGGAACTTTCCGGGTCACTCACAGAGTGCTGCGGTTTCGGCGGTCTGCTGGCAAATACCAATGAGCCGCTTTCACGCAAAGTTGCTGAGCGCAGAGCCGAGAAGCTCGACCATGACGGAGTAACCTACTGCGCCATGTGTCGCGACATGCTCGCCAAAGCCGGAAAACGCTGTCAGCATATCCTCGACATTATATTTCCCGACGGCGATGCCGATCCGGCGGGCCGCACTGCCCCCGGTTATTCCACCCGGCGAGAAAACAGGGTCCGCTTAAAAGAAACCCTGCTCCGTGAAACATGGAACGAGCAACCGGAACCGCGCAACGACTATGAATCAATCGCTGTTAAATTCACCGGCGAAGCCCGCAAAATGATGGAAGAACGCCGCATTCTTCTTTCAGATGTTCAAAAGACCCTGCTCTCGGTGCAGGAATCAAAGCAAGTTCTGGAAAACATGGAAACCGGTCATATGCTGGTACAGTTCCGTCCGGTAACAGTTACTTACTGGGTGGAATTCGAAATGAGCGGCACGAACTATCTTGTACACCGTGTCTGGTCCCACCGCATGCGGGTTCTGGGATGATGAGTTTGATTAACTAAACTTTCGGAGACATCTCATGAGTACCTTAAAAGTTTTAGACGAAGATTTTTCCGCATGGAAATGTGTAACTTGCGGGCATACGCTTAATCCTTCTCCGGTAGAACTGGAGTATCTGGACAGCAAATTCAATGTGGAATTGCCAGCCTGCCCGGACTGCGGATTTGTGCTTATCCCCGAAGAATTGGCTTTAGGCAAAATGGCCGAAGTTGAAAGGATGCTGGAGGATAAATAATGACCGGAACCCCCCTCTGGGAAAAATCCATACTGCGCTCTGCCGCCGGCGAGACTCTCCGTCCCGGTGGTTTTGTCCTAACCGACAGGGCCGTAACCCTGACTAAATTATCTGCCGATGCACGGGTTCTGGATGTGGGCTGCGGACTCGGCGCAACAGTACGCCATCTGCGCAGCCAGCATGGATTCAGTGCCTACGGCATGGACTATTCCCCACGCCAGCTATCCGAAGCACCGAAAGACCTGCCGCTGACCCGTGCTGACGGGTCCCTGCTTCCCTTTGCCGACTCATCCTTTGATGCGCTTTTCTGTGAATGCGTACTCTCCCTTATTGCAGACAAAGGACAGGCTGTCGGCGAATTCAAACGGGTCCTTAAAGATAAAGGGAAGCTGATCATCAGCGACCTCTACCAAAGGGGAAACGGACAGATTCAATGCCTCGACGGTTCCTGCGCAGGATCACCGCTCTACCTCGGACGGGTCGAACAAATTTTGAAAGAGTACGGGATGCACATAGTCACCGTAGAGGATTATTCCCGGTTACTGGTTGAACTGGCTGCAAAGCTGGTCTTCAGCGGAGAAAAGCCTCCGGCTTCCAGCGGAAACTGCTGTGACCGCCCCGGCTACATGCTGATGATAGCCACCCAGGGTTAACACCCCTCAAAGAGACACACGGCGAAGCCGACTAAAAGTTTTTAGGATTCTCAAACCCTTTTGAACAAATCCGCAGGAAAGCAGAATTGCCCGGTGCCTCAAAGCACCAGAAAGGGACACAATAAAAGGGTTTAAGCCCTCGAAGAGCCGCCGGAGACATCAATAATGACCGACACAGATCTTAGAATAATGCAACTTAACGGCGCAGGCTACTGCTGTGCCCAGATTTTGATCATCCTCTGCCTGGATAATCTACAGCAGGAAAACCCTGACCTTGTGCGCTCTGCACAAGGCCTTTGCATGGGCATGGGCGACTGTTCCGGAACCTGCGGAATTTTGAGCGGCGGCCTCTGCGCACTTGGTCTCTACGCAGGCAAAGGCACGGACCTAGAAACTGCAACTGATAATTATCCGCTACTGGTGGAAACCTTCCGGGAATGGTTCAAAGAAAGAACTACTCCCGAATTCGGCGGCATCAACTGTAACGATATTCTGGACGGCGAATGCGGCGCACCCAGAGCGGACCGCTGCGGAGTATTACTGGGTGAAGCTTACGGGCAACTGGTAAATATTTTACTGGAACACGGCTATGATCCAACTGTGGGAAGGAATGAGGCAGATGAATACTAGCTTTGATATTACCGAAACGGAATCCATCTGCCCGGTCTGCCTGAAAAAAATTCCCGCCCGCCGGGTAACAGAGAAGGGCGAAAGCCGTATTATCAAGGAATGCCCTGAGCATGGTAAATTCAGCGCACCATACTGGCGCGGAGAACCTGCTATTTCCGGCTGGTCACGCCCAAAAATTCCTTCAACACCTCCGGTTCTGGACAGTTCGGAAAGCAAGGGCTGCCCCTTTGACTGCGGCCTCTGCCCGGAACATAACCAGCACACCTGCACCACACTGATTGAAATCACATGGCGTTGTGACCTTAAATGTAAAGTCTGCTTTGCTTCGGCAGGACAAAAAGTTCCGGCAGATCCGACCATCCCTGAACTGGATAAGCTGCTGCAAAAAGTCCGCGCCACTGCCGGACCGTGCAACTTACAACTTTCCGGCGGAGAACCTGCTATCCGTGACGACCTGCCGCGTGTTGCCCAGTTGGCTAAGAAACACGGATTTCCCTTTGTGCAGGTCAATACAAATGGCGTACGCATCGCTCAAGATCCCGGACTTGCCAAACGCTGGGCTGCTGGTGGTGTGGATTCTGTATTTCTGCAATTCGACGGCACCTGCGACCAGATTTATAGAACCATCAGGGGGCGCAACCTGTTGGAAGAAAAGATCAAAGCAATTGAAAACCTCACTGCGGCGGGGATAGGGGTAGTGCTTGTACCTACCATTGTTCCCGGTGTTAACGATGATAACATCGGGGAAATCCTGAAACTAGCTGTATCATATGCCCCGGGAGTGCGCGGGGTTCATTTCCAACCAGTCAGTTATTTTGGACGCTATCCCGTCCCGCCTTCAGACGATATGCGTATCACCCTGCCCGAGATTATGACCGCCCTTGAGGAGCAGAGTGGCCAGCTGGTCCACCGTGAAGATTTTATGCCCCCAGGCTGTGAGCATTCTCTGTGTTCCTTCCACGCCAATTATCTGGTACTGGAAAATGGCAGCCTGAAAAAACTGTCTGCCAAAAAAGAAGGTTGTTGCACACCGCACCCGGCTTCCGAGGGGGCAGACAAATCCAAAGCCTTTGTACGCCGCCAATGGGCAGCACCGAAAACAGGCTGCGATTGTGAAGAACCGCTGGACGATCTGGACCGTTTCCTGAGTAGGGCCAAAACACATATCCTCGCAATTTCCGGCATGGCTTTTCAGGATGCATGGACCCTTGATCTTGAGCGTTTAAAAGGGTGTTGTATCCACGTTGCCGCCCCCGACGGCAGATTGATTCCCTTCTGCGCTTACAACCTTACCGCCATGGACGGTTCAACCCTGTACAGGAGGATGCTTGATGACTGACCACCCTCTGGGTAAATGGCTTAACATGCGCATGGACCGTGCTCCAGAACTGCAACCTGTCTCAGTGCAGGAGCTACAGGACTGGCAATTTGACCGTTTACGGCAGACTATGTTTCAGGCAGTACGCAACTGCCCTTTCTATCATGAGCGGCTAGCTGGTGTGCAGACCGGAGCCGTACACACACCTGCGGACCTTGAACATATCCCCTTCACCACTGCCGATGATCTGCGTAGCGGTCCCGAAAATTTTCTTTGCGCCTCACAAGACGAAGTAGCCAGAGCCGTAACCCTTGCCAGTTCCGGTTCCAGCGGTCCGCCAAAACGACTTTTCTTCACTGCCGGGGACCTTGAACGGACCATCGAATTTTTCCAGTACGGCATGTCCCCCATGATAAAAAAAGACGAGAATATTCTGGCAATCCTGCCCGATTCCCGTCCCGGCGGAGTAGGTTCCCTTTTTTCGGAATCCATTTCCCTTATCGGCGGAGAAACCATACTTCCGGTTAATCCCTCATACATCAGCACCCTGTTAAACCTGCTGCTCGACACTCACGCCAGTTGCATTTTAGGACCTGCTATCCAGATTCATGCCTTGGCCCGAATGCTGGAGAGCAAAGGGATCACCATCAACCACGTACGCTCAGTGCTGCTTTGCTGGGATGTTCTGCCGCAAGCTTCCATGCAGACCATTTCACGGGTTTTCGACTGCGAAATTTTCTCCCACTGGGGCATGACTGAAACCTGTCTCGGCGGCGGTGTTGATTGCTGTGGAGGATCGGGAATGCATCTGCGCGAACCGGATTTCTTTTTGGAAATCATTAATCCGGCGACAGGCAAACAAGTCCCGGACGGACATAAAGGTGAGATTGTAATCAGCACCATTTCCCGCAGGGCCATGCCCCTGATCCGCTACCGCACCGGGGATGTGGGCTGTATCATGCCCGGTCAATGCTCCTGCGGACTGCCGCTGCGTAGACTGGGAGCTGTTGAGGGTAGACTTGATGACGGCATTATCCTGCCCGGAGGAAGTCGCATGGACCTGAATGAATTCAACAACATCATCCTTGCCCAAAAAGATATCCTCGACTTTACTGTTGAGTACCAGCCTGATGAATTAGCCCTTTCTTTCAAGCTGGATGTTCTTCCCGGAAGCAGACCTACCCCGGAAGTAAAGCAAATGCTCATGGAATATCACAAAATCAAACAAGCCTGCGACAACCATAATTTGAATATTTCTACCAGACTTGCCAAACAAGACGGAACCATTCATTCCGGTTTCGGTAAACGATCCATAACAGTCAAACCGCCAAAGGCCAGTGTCTAATGAAAAAACTAATCTCAAATCTCTGTTCCCAGCTTGAATCCGGCAACGACCTCATTCTGGCTTCTATTATTAAAAGCTCCGGCTCCACTCCCCGCTCTTCAGGCAGTAAGATGATCGTCATGCGTGACGGTTCTATTGACGGAACCATCGGCGGCGGGCTTGTAGAAGCGTTAACACAGAAAGCCGCCGCAGAACTGTTTGATCAGGGTGAAAATGTTGTGGCCTTTCGTGAATTCGACCTTTCCAACGACATGGCTGCCAATGCGGACATGATCTGCGGCGGACATGTGGAAGTCATGCTTGAGCACCTCCCGGCAGAAAAGAAAACAATCGAAATTTTCTCAGCAGTGAATGAATCTTTGCGTAGTGGCAAACACGCAGCACTCTTCACTGTCTCCGAAGAAGGCCTTGTTAAGGAACGGCAAGCTGTGCGCCCTTGCTGCCAACTTCCTGAGCTTAAGTTCGCAGAAGAAAAAGAAGCCGCCAGACTGCTTGAAGCAGCCCTCAAATCCGGCACTCCGGTAGTAGAAAACTTTGCAAATGCCATACTTGTCACCGAAGCTTTCATTCCCCAGCCGGATCTTTATATTTTCGGTGCGGGCCATGTTTCCCGGCCCACGGCGGAACTGGCAACATCAGTTAATTTCCGCACCGTGGTTCTTGACGACCGCGCTGACTTCGCCAACGAAGAACGTTTCCCGCAGGCCGCTGAAATTCATGTGCTCGACAATTTTGATGACTGCTTTGCCGGACTGGAAATCACCGCAAATTCATACATCATCATCGTCACCCGCGGACATCTGCACGATAAAACCGTACTGGGTCAGGCCCTTGGCACCCCGGCAAAATACGTGGGCATGATCGGTAGTTCCAAGAAACGTAATGCCATCTATGATGCCCTGCGCGGTGAAGGCATCGGGCAGAAACAAATCAACCGCTGCTACTGCCCCATCGGACTGACCATCGGTGCCCAGACACCTGAAGAAATCGCGGTCTCCATAGTGGGCGAACTTATTCAGATTCGGGCCGGAGGTTAGGATGAAAATTTACGGACTGGTTCTGGCGGCGGGATTCTCGTCGCGCATGGGAAAACTTAAAGCCGTGCTGCCACTTGGCGGCAGCACGGTTCTTTCCCGTTGTATTCGCTCGCTGGTTAACGGCGGTGCGTCTGATGTCTTTGTTGTTACCGGACACAAAGCGGATCAGGTCGGGTCCGAAGCGAAAATTTTAGGTATGCACGAAATCTACAACCCTGACTTTGCACAAGGTATGTTTTCTTCGGTCAGAGCCGGAGTCCAAGGGTTGCCTGATGATGCTGATGCCTTTCTGGTCCTTCCGGTAGATATTCCGCTGGTACGGGCCTCAACCATCCGGGCTTTGACCTTTGCTTATAACTCTGAACCTGCGGATATTATCTACCCCTGCTTTCAAGATGAACGCGGGCATCCCCCGCTGATCAGCACCAAGCTTATTCCGGAGATTCTGGATCACGACGGAATGGGCGGTTTACGTACGGTCCTTGAAAGGCATGATCACAATACCCGTGAATTGAACATGCCCGATATCGGTATCCTGTACGATCTGGATACCCCTGAAGATTATGAAAAGGCCCTGCTTATCTCGCCCCGGCGCATCCCCCTGCCGGAAGAATGCAAAGCACTCTGGGAACTTGCAGATACTCCGCTGCAAACCCGCGAACACTGTAAAACCGTGGCTGAGGCCGCATATCTTATGGCTCAAGCCCTGAACAAAGTCCGCAAAGGGCATAATCCGCTGGATCTTGATGTGGTCAAATGCGCTGCCCTGATGCATGACGTGGCCAAGCGCAAACGTAACCATGAAGCAGCAGGGGCCGCTATTCTTGCGGGTTATGGGTTTTCCGGCATTGCCGATATCGTAGCTTCCCACCGGGACACGGATATCAAGCCCGATTCTCCACTAACCGAACAGGAAATCGTTTTTCTGGCGGACAAACTTTTCCAAGGCACTAATCCGGTCTCCCTTGACCAACGCTATGGCAAAACCCTCCAGCACTGGAAAGATGATCCCGAAGCCGTAG
>DDLU01000013.1 GCA_002340305.1 Desulfovibrio sp. UBA2564 | reverse complement strand
TTTTCAGGCAAAGATGCGACGAAGGTTGACCGTACTGCTGCCTACATGGGGCGTTATGTTGCTAAAAATATAGTTGCAGCCGGGCTTGCTTCCCGCTGTGAGGTTGCTATTGCTTACGCCATTGGACAGCCATATCCCGAGATGATAAACCTGAACACCTTCGAAACTTGCAGGGTTAATCCTGAGCGATTGGACAGGGTTGTTAAAGATATTTTCCCTTTTTCTGTTGCAGGTATGATCGAAGAGCTTTCCCTGTTGCGGCCACAGTTCAGAAAAACTGCGGCATACGGGCATTTTGGCCGTGAAGCAGAAGGGTTCGGATGGGAAAAGACCGACAAGGTGGAACTGCTGCAGTCTTATTTTTGATAATTCAGGATGTTTATGGTTCCCCGGTCCTGATCTTTAAGGTGTATAGTCTATGACCCGTTCTTATGAGCTTGAGAATCTCATCAATATTGAGATGCTTCAGACAGTGCAGGATAATTTTAGTGACTCGGTCGGGTTTTCCCTGATTACCGTGGATACTGACGGAGTTCCTGTTACCCGGCCCAGCGGTTTTTCCCCGTTCTGCTCCAAAGTGAGAATATATAAAAGGTTACGCGACCAGTGCCAGCACTGCGACAGGGTCGGGGGGCGCACTGCGGTGAAGGAGAGTAAGCCGACAATCTACCGCTGTCATTGCGGGTTGATTGATCTGGCCGTGCCGATCATCCTGCGTGACAAACATCTGGGAACCATTCTCGCCGGGCAGGTCCGGCTGGAGGATGAATATACCCCGGTCATAAGGCAGCTGGTCTCGTATGATGATTCATGGGAGGATATTGCCGGGCTTCCGGAACTTTACGAAAGTGTACCTACCGTTTCAGTCAAAAAGCTCAATTCGGCTGCCAATACCCTTTTCCATCTTGCCAATTATATTGTGGAGCAGAATTATTCCAACTCCATTACCCAGCAGTTGCATGCCAAAAACATGGAAGTGGTGGAAGAATCCAAACGTGCTCTTGAACTGGAAAAGTCCCTGCGGGAATCAGAGCTTAAGGCTTTGGCTTATCAGGTAAACCCCCATTTCCTTTTCAATGTCCTCAATGCCATCGGCAGATTGGCCTATTTTGAGAATGCCAGAAAAACCGAGAAAGTCGTTTACGGTTTTTCCGACATGATGCGCTATGTGCTGAACAAAGAGGTTTCGCAGTTTGTTACCGTGCGCAATGAAGTACAACATGTAGGCAACTACTTGTATTTGCAGCAAATACGCATGAGTGACAAGTTTACCTATTCCATTGATGTACCTGAGGTTTACAACAGCATTCTCTGTCCGTTTATGGTTTTGCAGCCCATTGTGGAAAACAGCATCAATTATGCCATTGAACTTTCCGGGCAGGAAAGTTTTATCAAAGTCCGGGCTTATGATGACGGCACGGACCTGACCCTTGAAATAGAGGATAACGGGGACGGCATTGATCCCGCAAAAGCCAAGGATGCTCTGGAAGGAAAGATCGAGCATGCCGGGCGGGGCAGTATCGGGCTTTTCAATGTTAACCAGCGACTCGTTTTTTCTTACGGTAACGATTATAAGCTGAGAATTGAAAGCCCCAATACACCCGGTGGCGGGACTTTGGTAAAAATGAGATTTCCTCTGGATTTTGATATAGTAACTTCTTGATTTTTTTGTTTTACGGAGACTTTATGCCTAGCACAATCGTGATTGTCGAAGATGAACATCTTGAACGGCAGGCACTGAAAAGAATTTTGACCAATGAGCTTGGTGAACCGTGCGAGCTTCTGGAAGCAAGCACCGGGCAGGAAGCCATTGATATTATCGACAACCACAGTTTTGACCTTATGCTCCTTGATATCAGCATCCCCCGGCCTAATGGTTTGGAGGTGCTACGTCATCTGCGGGAAAAAAACAGTGAGGTAAAAGTTGTCATCACCACGGCCCATGATGACTTTAATATGGCGCGGGAGGCCATTACCCTCAAGGCCGATGAATATTTGCTTAAACCCATCCGGGTGGAAGAACTGGTTAAAACCGTCCGTTCATGTCTGGAGACTGAAGGGGATACCGGGCAACGCAACAGGGAGCTTGTCCAGTCCATATTTCAGTTCTGTGCCCAGGGCATGCTTCAGGATGCAGTGGTAATTCTCCGGGAGCATTTGAACTGGATTTATGCCCAGCATGACGACAACACCCGCAGGCGGCTTTTTGAAACAGCCGAAGCCATTGAGCAGTGCGCCATGGAAAAAGGTCTTGCCAGTGAGGATTTGCAAAAAGAAGTTGAACGGTTGAAGAAAATCAATACCGGTGCGCAAAGCTCTTCCAACGTGTTTGAGTCATTTTTTTGTATGCTGGATCATATTTTCAATGTTTCTTATAAACATTTGGGGATAGTACCCGATACCATGCAGAATGTTCTGGGCTACATTGAACGCAACATTTCAAGAGGGGTGACTCTGGAAGAGACAGCGGAACACTGCCACATCAGTTCCTCCTATCTCAGTCGCTTATTCAAGAAGAGTGCCGGAGTTAATTTTGTCTCCTACGTAACAAAACGTAGAATGGATCTGGCCAAGGAACTGCTCGAAAAGAGCGATTTTTCAGTGACCGCCATTGCTTTGGAGCTTTCATATAACGATGTGCAGTATTTCTATAAGACTTTCAAGAAAGCTTTCGGTGTCTCGCCCACGGAGTACCGGACACAGTATACAACTTTAAGTTGAGCCTGGGTAAGACCAGATAAATTAATCCGGTTGCTTACTTTAAAAGGTCGTAGTGGCCTTGCATCCGGTGTAGGGAATAGTTGTTAAAAAATAATGCATTGTGGAAGGAAAAGCAGCCCCGTAAATAAATACAGGACTGCTTTTTCAGGGAGAATGGCAGGTAGAGAAAATTTTATGAACTGCTAAATGGTTGTTTTGCCGATATCTCAGACTGGTATTTTGGGGGTTGTGTTGCCGTATACGGAACGGAAAACCTTTATGCGTTAGCCCGACCCCACTCGGTTTCTTATCGTTTTGATTATGGCATAACAGTGAAACTGACTGTAGCTGCGGAAAAGTTTTTGCGGCATTTCCCAGCGTACTTTTTCAGTGGACCGGTTGCAGTAACTTCTTGGGGTAAGTAAACATTTGCCACCCAGTGTCCGGCTGTGGGAATTCTGAACCGGGCTTTACCGTCCATGATATATGCTGAAAGGAAAAAACCGTCCGGGGTGCCGAAAGTGTCGCTCATGAGGGTCATATAGTTGATGGCGTTGCTGTCAGTGCTGACCGGTTTATTCATGAAGCTAACCGAGAATTCAACTATCTCTCCGGCCCGTACAGTGCTGAGGTCTGTTTCAGGAATGATTTCCAGATCATATCCCAGTGCTGCGGGGCGCTGCCACTCACCTATCGCATAGAATGATTTTGCATTCATGGTGTAGCGGAAACTTTCAAAGACCTGCTCAACACCTTTAAGTTTGTCTAGAGGTTTGGCTGCCATGCGCATTTTTCCCTTGCTGTCTTTGTAACGTGTGAAGAAGCCCGCTTTGCTTGAGGCTGTGACTTGATAAACACCCGGCTTGCTGTCAGGAAGAAGGGCAATCTTTTTGATCCCGGCATCCCCGGTGATCACATTCGCATATGATGCATGGGAATCAATTTTGGTTTCGGTTTGCGGAAGTCCCAGTGCAATGTGTTTTTCATCCGGGGTGACCAGCTCATAAGTATCAAGTGTCACGGAACCGTCTGGGGAGGTTGTCAGGTCGTCAAGGGGCGGAGTGTGTCCCCAGCCCAGTGCGGAAATGACATGTCCGGGAGTATGGGCTTTGGACTCAAATAGGTTGATCCAAAAAGAGTGGGCCTGAGCCTTGGGAGCTGCCATGAAAATTGCGATGAGTATGGCGGCTGTGAATAGTGATGCATTCTTTAAAGTTGTTTGAATTTTCATAGTTTCCTCTTGTTGTTTTAAATTCCGTCTTCTCTGGCAACGTGACCCGGCCCGGCATCCAGTTCTACCTCGTAGGGAACACTTGGCCTGTTAAAGGTGCATTCCCCGTTTTCGTCTGTTTTGCCTTGCCAGATGACGCTGTTATCTGCTGTGTTGATTAATCTGACCGGGGTATTTACGGGGGCTTCCCCGGTGGAATACATGCCGGACAGGTCAACTGTTCCGTCCTCGTTGTCCATAAGGGTGAAGTAAAGGGTGTGGGCTTGAACAGCCGTTGCACCGAGTAAAATGATCATCGTCAGAATCAGGCAAATTTTTTTCATTGTTCTATCCTTTGTTTGCTTCCGCTCTGGCCTCTGCAAGGTCATCCAGTGCGGCTAGCGCACTTTGAGCTTTGGTTTTGTATTTTTTGAGTCCTTTGATTTGCTCAAAATCTTTCCGGGAAAGTTCCCATTGTTTGAGTTCCCAAAAACAAAGGGCTCTGAATAGTTTTGCTTCAGGAATAGGCTCTTTTTTCAGGCAGAGTGTGAATACTTCTTTTGCCGCGCCATATCTTCGCAGTGAATAAAGTAACTTACCTTTGGTGATCAGCAGTTTTTGGTTGAATGCACCTTTAGAAGTGATTACCAAAGATCTCTCGATAACTTCGAGGGCCTTCTGAATTTTTCCTGCCCTTTGATATAAGAGAGCCAATTCTTGAGCCTTCTTAGGAGAAGGATTTTTGCCACAAAGGTTGCTCATGATATTTGCGGCTTTGAGCGGGGCATTGATATATTTATATATTTGAATCAGCTGCCGTCTTTCCTGTTCCTTAGGGTGAATAAAGCTGTACCCAATTTCCAAGGCCGCTGCTGCTTGAACGTATCTGTTGCAGTCCATCTCCACTTTTGCCAAGAGTTTCCAATATTCAGCTTCCTGCGGGAATTTTTCGAGCAGTGTATTGAGATAGTTCAGGGCTTTCTTTTTTTGCCCTGCCTGTAAATATGAATGCACAGCAAGCTTGATCCATTCTTTTCGCGTTACTTGTGTTGTTGCCAGCAATCTGGACATCACCCGTGCGGATTCGGCGTATTTACCGCCTTCGTAGAAAGCAGCCCCGGCATGGTAAAGCATGTGCAGATCTCTGGGATTGGTCAGGTTGTATGCTTTTTCAAACAGCCTAGCCGCTTGGGCATACTTTTGTTGTTCATAAAGAAGAACCGCGCTGTTGTGGCAGAGTGGCTTGTTGCCGGGATACCGTTTCAGGCCGTTTAGGAAAGATTTAAGTGCTCCCGCTTTATCTCCGGAGTCATTTCTTGCACTGCCCTGCATGATGAAAACTTCCGCAGGCACGGTCTCTTTTGTTCTTTGCAGATATTGGCTGAGTATTTTATCTGCCTCAGCCATTTGTCCATCTTTTATGAAGTTTTGCGCTTTTATGAGGGCGTGTCTGGCCTGCGGTGGGAAACCTTTTGCGAACGCGATAGTTCCGCAAAAAATGATGGCAGCGCAAAGCAGAAGGCGCAGTCCGGTTATGAAAATTGTATGCTTCATTTGGTTAGCTCAAAGTTGAAGGGAAGCAGGACCCATGTGTCCACATCGTTTCCGGCATAGCGGCCGGGTTTGAAGCGCCACTTTCGGGCGGCATTGAGGGCTACAGTATCAAAAATACCTTCAGGTGAAGATGAATGAATTGTCAGGTGATCAGGCTTGCCGTCTTTCCTGACCAGCAGCCTGATGACTATTTTCCCTTCGGTGCGGGAACGCCTTGCCCCATATGGATATTCCGGGGGAACACTGCGCAGAACCTGCGGTACATCATCAACTTCATTGATATTGAAGCCCATGCTGCCGAGCGATCCGGCTGGGAGGGAAATTCCGCCGCTGAGTGAAGGGTGGATGTCTGCATCAAAAGAGCGCATGCGCATCTGCATGACCGGAGTGACTTGTTTCGGAGCCGTTTTGACGGTAAATTTCAAGTCCAGATCCTTGGGCGGTTCCGGTTCATCCTGCGGTTTTTCAATCTTTTCCTCGATTACCCGCTTGGGTTCAGGGGCAGCTAAACGAATAGCCCCCTCGATCTCCGGCATAGTTTGTGGACGGTCTATTTCCGTAAGACAGACCATGCCGAGACTTATCCCTCCAGCCATGAGCAGAGCGAGAAGCAGGCATAGAAAATATGCGCCGGCACTACGTGTGCTCATTGTGGTTTCCTCGCAGCCACGCTGACATTCTTGACTCCTGCCAGACGGCATTGATCAAGCACCTGTACCAGTGTTCCTGTATTGCTGGTTTTATCGGCAACAACCACTGCGGAACCGTCCGGTGTTTCAGCAAGAAATCTTTCCATGTAAGCCCGTACGGAGCGGATATCCAAAGAGCGGCCTTCAGCAAAGACCCGGCCCTGTGCGGTCAGTCCGAGGATTACGCTTGCTTTGGCTTTGGTCTCAGCAGACTGGGCTGAAGGACGTTCTACTTCCACTCCGGCCTCACGCACAAAGCTGGTGGTAACAATAAAAAAAATTAAAAGAATGAAGACCATATCAATTAGCGGGGTCATGTTGATGTCACATGAACTGCTGCGTAATTTCCTGTTTCGGCGGATGTTCATCATGTTTCTTATTCTCCGGGTGAGGTTCAAGTCTTCCCGCTTGTAGCGTGTTGCAGTCCAATGCAGAAAAGCTCGATTCGTTTGCTTAGTTTATCGGCTCTGCTGTACAGGATTGCCCCGAAGAGCATGCCCGGTACTGCGGTGATAAGACCGCTTTGTGTGGTGATCAGAGCCTCGGAAATTCCGGAGGCCAGAGCTTTGGCATTACCTGTGCCGGATATGGCGATAACATCAAATGTCGAGATCATTCCGGTCACTGTACCCAGCAGCCCCAGCAGCGGTGCTAATGCCGCAAGAACCATGATGGTTCGGATGTGGCGCATAGCTTTGGCCTGCTGGGCTGTCTGAATGGAATCAAGGGCTTTTTTGTTCAACTGTGCATTATTGCTGCGTTGCAGCCGGTACTGGGCGTGTATTTGCTGCTGCCATGCGGCATAGTCCGCTTTTCTTTCGCTTTTTTTGATCAGCATGAAGAAACGTATTTTGATGAAGATTAAAGTCCACATCACGATGGAAAGCAGGAATATGGGGATAATTAT
>DDLU01000262.1 GCA_002340305.1 Desulfovibrio sp. UBA2564 | reverse complement strand
GTTACATCAAAACCTTCCTGGGCCGCCTCCACAGCCACGCGCTCGCCCGCCAGTCCGGCGCCGATAACAAGGAGATCTGAGTAATATGTTTGCATTTATGAACCCCGTTTAACTTAAAGTGATGAACCTGATCAGGGTGATGATGCCGATGACCATAAAGGTCGCGAAGAGAATGGATTCAAGCTTTTTGGCCTGCTTCCTGTTCTCAGTCCTGATGAATCCCCATTTAACACCGATGCGGTAGAATCCAACGCTGACATGAAGCTCAACGCAGGGCAGAAGGACCAGATAGAAAAGCATCCATCCGCCTTCGGATATACGGGCCGCCGACTTTGCGGCAGTAATGGGAAGATCATTGAGCACAACCCACATGTGGATGGCACCCATTACGAGGATGACCATTGCGGTCACGGCTTGGACAACCCAAAGCCAAGTGTCACGATGCCTTAGCATCTGTGCATGCTGCAATATGGTTGCCTGTCCTTCCGCACGGAAAGGTATCTTTCTAGCCGCCAGCGCAAAATGTAGCAAAAAAGTCAAGAAAATCAAAGGGCCGCCTACCTGTGCCATGTATGTTGCTTCAAAAAAATGAGCAATGGCATTCATAATCTTAGGCGAAATGACAACCGAGGAAACAAGAATCATGTGGCACCACATAAAGGCCACAAGCCCTGCCCCGGTAAGCATCTGCAGCCAGTCGAGGACCGCATCCCTCTTACCCGGACGCGCCACGTGCATACCTACATCAACAGCCATAATCATCCTCCTTTGACGGGATTTCTCCCGTATTAATGGATTACCAACTTGACCCCATCAGCATGATTAAAGTGGTACTGAACCGCCGCCGGAAACAACCGGCAACTCCACTTCCCAGAAATCCACCCAGAAAGCCTCAAGCCTTCTGGAACCGAGTTAAATACCCGGCTTAAAAGGCATAATCCCTTTACAGGGATTTACTGTCGTCTTTGGATCTACAAACTTATGCAAAGGAATAGAGAATAAACCCAACACTGTTTCCGGCGATGAGTTGTATTTGGTATGATAAATATAGAAAGGTATAATTGAAGCAGGCCGTGCAACTTTGCCTAATGAACGGCAAACAGGCCCGGAATGATTCTTTTCTGACTTAACTGCCGGGAAGAAAAACAACTGAGACATGGCAGCTACCAGAACATGCACCAGACAGTGCAAGATTCCTGCTCCCTGTATTTCCACAACGGCGGATCCCACCCCACACCTTGTGAATATGTTTTGTACTGAAACTGGCATACATCCCTCGGCTCCTTCAGATAATCACGAAAATCCAATCAAGTTTATTCCGTGAACCTTCGGGGAGACTTTTTTAAACCAGACACAAAACCTCAAGCTGTCAAATCGCGGCCCAAAGCCGCTTTCCCTTTTAGTTGTAATTCTTCTAACATTGCCTAATTGGCTGGTCAATCAATTTTGAATTTTTTGTTGACTTCTATTTGTTTTTTTGTTCACAAGCTCACGTGTTACTTTTTATGAAAAAATACTATTAAAATTTAGTCATTTCAAAACAGCATTTTGACAAAATCATAGTAAAGAATACGCTTATCAATCAGCCTAAACATCGGTAAATTCTCTCCAAAATATATTATTTCTGCTTCAGTTTCTCTGTTTCAGTCTTGTTTATTTTTCTATTGAGTACTAATGATTACTTATCAGGAACCTATAAAACTACATTGGGTTTCTCATCTTCACGGTAAACTCGAAACTACTCAGACGTGCTGAAAAATCTATTTCGCAAACCGTCCGGAAACAGTTTACGGAGCTTAATATGACCAAAAAAGAAAAAATCCTGCTGGCTGCGCAAGAGCAGTTTGGTAAACACGGCTACACCGCGACTACGCTAAAAATGGTGGCCGACTGTGCAGGGGTTGCTTCGGGGCTGGTTTCACACTATTACGGGAACAAAGACAACCTCTTTCTGGAATCAGGAGGAGAATTAATTGACCAGATGCTGGCCATTCTTACCGACAAAGCTAAAGCCGGTGAAAATGGAATTAAATCACTGGAAATATTTGTGCAGGCCTATTTCGACTTTACAGAACAACACAGAACCACTTTCCCTACCCTGCTGCGCAGCTCACCTTTCAGCGATGAATATCCGCACCTTGACCGCACACACATTGCCGCTAAATTCAAGCAGCTAATTGACCGTATTGAAGATTACATCATACAGGGAATGGATGACGGCTCTGTCCGGGAAGTACCGCTGCCGCAAACCTCATATCTGGTTTACGGACACATCGTCGGGGCAGTCCGCACTGAATTCCTGACCCCATTCCAGATCGACAAACTTTTCAAAGAAGCATGCCAATTTATAGTCCGAAGCTTAGCCAAAACCTGATCAGGTTTAAGATCCCCTTACTGATGGGTGCGGTTTTTGCCGCTTCACTCGGTACAGGGATTTTCACATTTACCCTGCCGCTGATGAACCTTGATGAGAAGGCCGGTGGCATGTGGCTTGGAAGCGGTTTCGCTGGATACTTTCTAGCCAAACTCCTTATCGCTCCGCTTTCCGGAAACTTCGCTGACCGTAACGGCAGTGCAAAACCTTTACTTCTATCCTGCGCAACAGGTGCCCTGCTTCCAGTTTTATATCTACTGCATCCTGCCATTGAAAGCTTATATGTCATTCAATTTATATTGGGCCTCTGTGCCGGGACAGTACGCACGGTCAGCATGGCTGCTCTTGGTGCCGCCTTGGATGGGAAGAAACTTTCATCCGGGTTCGCCATACTTTCGGCGGTAATGAATTCGTCATTCTTACTCGGACCATTGCTGGGCGGACTATCATATATAGATAAGGACTACCTCCCTGTACTGGGGGTAATGTCCGCGCTAATGGCTGTATCTTTCATGATTTTTGTTTTTTGCTCCCGCAATCTGCCGACCCGCATAAATACCTCAAGCGAAGAGAACACAACCACCCCCGCTGCGTGGAATTTCCTGAGCATTCTAACAGCTCTGTTCGGACGCGGCATGGGCATCGGCAGCCTGATCGCCTTTTATCCGGTACTGCTCAAGTCGTCCCTGCAACTAAGCCCCGGCAGCACAGCACTTATATTTTCAGTCCCCAGCCTGACTACAGTACTGCTCCTGCCCGTCTCGGGCCGCCTCTTCGCCGGATTAGAACGCAAAATTATTACCGCATCCGGGATGCTCGTCAGTGCACTTGCGCTTTATATTCTCGGTGGATGTGCCACCATCCCCGGTTTTATTTTTACCGGAATACTTTCCGGTATCGGTGCCGCTATCTCCATGCCGGCTTCCATGGCAGTATGCTCGGAACTGGGCTGTGCCAAAGGAAAATCACTTGGATTCGCCAACATGGCTGCCAACTTGGGATTCATGGTCGGACCGCTCTTTTGCGGGGTAATGGTCAGCAGCAGTGGAGAGATTGGAATCCCCTTTAAGCTGACTGCCATTGCCGGAGCTTTAAGTGCCCTCTTCATATTATATGAAGGACTACATGAAAAAGGCTTTCGCAAAAGCGGGCCGAGCATTGCTATTCTGTGTGCACTAACCCTGATCCTGATGATCCCGAAGAACCTTAAACAAGAAGAACACAGCGCAATGTCACGCTACAGCGACGTAGCCATGGGCACAGTGGTCAACATAACTATCCCCGACGGCGATACCCCGGCCATCAAAAACAGCGTCAAAGAAGCGGTAAGCATAATGCACCGCCTGCAAAAGGACCTCGACCACCGTAACAAACGCGGCTCAGTAGGTAGGGTAAATCACGCGGCAGGACGCAAAAGTGTACGGGTTTCAGATAAGGCTTTCAGCACAATTCAACGCGGCTTGGAAATCAGTAAAAGATCCGGTGGAAGCTTTGACATTACAATCGGAGCCATCACCACCACCCCATTTTACTACGCACTGGATAAAAGCCGTTTTGCCGGACACCAGAAGCTCATTAATTTTAAGCTGCTTGAAGTTGATCCCGCTGAAAACAAAATCTACCTGCCCAAACAGGGCATGGCTCTTGATCTCGGGGGATTAGCCAAAGGGACGATCATTGACTCTGCAGCTGACTATCTCAAAGGCGAAGGAATCAAAACCGCCATGGTCGAAGCAGGCGGAGACTTCATGGTCTTCGGTGAACGCGACTGGCATATCGGCATCCGCAACCCCAGAGGCGATGGAATCATCGGTCAGATTTCGGTTAAAAACAGTGCTGTCTGCGGGTCAGGTGATTATTATCAGTTCATCAACCCGATCTCCAAAGACGATAAGACCAGAAAACATCACATCTTTGATCCGGCCCTGCTGCAATCATCTACTGAGTCCATCGCTACCACGACCATAGCCCCGGACGCAGAAACTGCCGATGCTCTGGCTACCACCGTATTCATTTTAGGCCCGGCAAAAGGGATTAAATTTATGGAAAGGCACTTTCCTGCCTGCTCTGCCATGTGGATTATGCCGGACATGAACATCGTGACCACAAAAAATTTCCCAGAGCTAATAACAGACATATTTCAATAAATTTAACAATTTAAAGAAAACAAGGTCGTTTCATTCAGTTTATTATTCACTAAAAGTTTAATTTATTTTAAAATAATGCTTGACCTTAGAGGGGTTTCTCCATAGAACCCTCTTCAACGCGCGCCTGTAGCTCAGCTGGATAGAGTGCCGGACTACGAATCCGTAGGTCAGAGGTTCGAATCCTCTCAGGCGCGCCACCGAAAAAATTAAATGGTTACGGTCCAAATCGTGACCTTTTTTTAATTCCAGATCTTTTGAAAAGTGAGTTTTTTGTTTCCTCAGGCAGACTGAGTTTCGTTTTTACTGAAAACAGCACGAGCAACTTTTCTTTAAAAAAAACTTGACGATCCTGAGAAATACACATAAACACTTCTTCTCGACGCGCGCCTGTAGCTCAGCTGGATAGAGTGCCGGACTACGAATCCGTAGGTCAGAGGTTCGAATCCTCTCAGGCGCGCCACTTCGATAGCTCAAAGGGTTACGATCAAATGATCGTAACCTTTTTTTTATTTCAATACCTTCCATCGCCCGTTATTGCCGTCTCCAAATAAAAATCGTTTTTTCAAGCATTGATACTCAATACTTTCTTGTCGCGAAACCTGAGCAGTGATATGTTTTAAACTGAAGACTCTACCCCTCTACATGATAAGCGGGGTATGCAAAAATTCATTTTAAACATCAAAACCGGAACCCTAATGAAAAGTATTGTCACCATCCTCTTCCGCTCCATGCTGCCTCTCTGCTTTTCGTCGATTATAATTTTCGGCGGATTGAGTATTTATTTCATGATTTCCGATTATCAAAATGAACTTAAAGAAGCTGAAGCAGAAATTATGGGCGGAATTCAAGAATCCCTGCAAAAGGAGCTCTTCCACTTGCAGGACTATATAAAATTCAGCCGGGATAGTGCCAGAACCGCCAGCTTGAAAAGCGTTAAAGCATCAATTCTCGAAGCCCACAGCCTGGCTATGACTCTTTACAAAACGTACAAAGACAGCCTTCCTGAAAAAAAACTGAAAGAATTAATCAAGACCACCTTACAGGCCATGATTCATGATTTCGGTGATTCCTATATGTTTATTGTCAGGATGGACGGGATACTTATCTTACACACCGATACCCCGGAAAAAAGTGGCAACTATGTTCTGGATATCAAAACGTCTGACAGCAGATATGTTTTGCGGGAAATGGTCAGCCTCGCAACAAATCAAGGTGAAGGCTATATCGACTACTTGTGGAGCAAGCCGAATAGTTCAGACAAATCATATGAGAAGACTTCCTACATAAAACTATTTGCACCCTATGAATGGATTCTAGGAACAGGAACTTACCGCGACACAACCACCAATCAAACTCAAGAACATGTGCTCAAACGGATCAAAAAACTCAACTCCAATGGTGATGGGTATTTTGCCGGAACCTTCAGCGGACAATCGCTAGTAGGTAAGAACAAGGGCAAAGACTTAATAGACTTGAAAAGTTCAGATGGGATTTCCATCATTCAAGAGTTCATAAAATCTGCGAAATCCGGCGGAGGATACATTACCTATAAAAGCCCCTCAATCACTTCAGGATTTAAATCTTATAAGAAGATGGGTTACTTTGAAACCGTTCCGGGATGGAATTGGGTCATCGGTGTTAGCACCAACATTGAACGACTCGAAGAAAAGCTTCGAAAAAAAGAAAAATCACTCTGGGACGGTTTACTAATGCGCCTGGCTGCAGTTGTTGCCCTTATATTCCTGTATTCATTTATTATCTTTTTCTTTTCCGGCCGGTTCAAAAGGATTTTGGCTGATAATTTTAATTCATTTGAAATCTTTTTCCGCAAAGGAACCGACTCGACCACAAAAATTGACCGTTCAAAAATCAACTTCACTGAGTTCGATACCATGGCTGAACTCGCGAACACAATGATCGATAGCCGTGAATCCGCCAGAAAAGATTTGCTCAAATCAGAAATTACCTATCGTGAAATTTTCAATGCTACTAAAGATGCAATCGGGGTTTTGGACATCAACAAACGAATCTTTACCGATGTCAACCAGACCTTCCTCGACTTCTTCGGAATGGAAAGATCTGAAGTAATCGGTATGAGTCCTGAAATTATCAGCTTCAATAGTCCGCCATATGATACCAAGTATGCGGCTGAGCTTTTCACAAAAGCCCTTTCCGGGGAGTCTATTCACTTTGAATGGATGGTTAAAAACAAGAAGGGGGAACCGTTCTGGACCGACAACCTCGCGCGCGTGGCCTCTATCGGCGGTCAAAAAAAACTTCTCATCGTGATGCGTGACATCACCGAACGCAGGAAAATGCAGAAAACCATGGTCCAGACTGAAAAGATGATGTCAGTGGGAGGACTTGCTGCGGGCATGGCCCATGAAGTAAACAATCCGCTGGGTATCATCATGCAGGTAACCCAAAACATAATTCGCAGAACATCCCCTACCCTGAAAAGCAACATCCCGGTTGCAGAAAGCTGCGGTATTGATCTCAACAATCTGCGTAATTACATGGAAAAAAGAGGAATCAATGAATACCTGCGTAGCATTCAGGATGCCGGATCACGCGCTGCCGACATTGTAAAATCAATGATCGAATTCAGCCGCAAAAGCAATTCTGCAAAATCGTCCGGCACGATCGAACCTGTCATTGAAACAGCTTTATCGCTCGCCGCCAACGACTATGACTTCAAAAAGAAATATGACTTCAAGAAAATAAAGATCATTCGTGACTTCAATTCATCTCCCATATTCAATTTCACTGAGATGGAGATCAGTCAGGTAATCCTTAGCCTGATAAAAAATGCAGCGCAGGCTCTTTCTGATGACCAGAACAAGCACAAAATACCGACCATCACCATCCGAACCTCATCAGATGAAAACTTTGTACGCATAGAGATAGAAGACAATGGTCCGGGAATTGAGCAGGAAGAATTACAAAGGGTATTCGAACCTTTTTACTCCACAAAAGGACCGGGAGTAGGCACAGGGCTGGGACTTTCAGTCTCCTACTACATAGTTACCCAAAACCACAGCGGCACGATCACAGTTGATTCCAGTCCCGGCGAAGGAACCAGATTTACTATCGCCCTGCCGATTTTAACCTAAAGTTCAGGTTTGGCACTCTGTTCGATAAGCATATCAGCATAAATCTGATTCTTGCATTTGCCTAGGTCCGGCAGATATTCATCACCTGCAATCAAGCCCCAGATAAGTCTGGAAACTCTTATGGGTGCCACATCAGTATAAGTATTGCCGCTCTGAGCCAATTTCTGATGCAAAATTTGAGAAACGTTTTTGTCGCCGGTAAGATCAAAAATAACATCTACACCAACACCCAACCCGACAATCTCATTCAATTCGACAATTGGAATTTCCTCTTTATCCGCAAGCTCTTTGCCCGGTGTATCGCACATTTCACAAACAGCTTTAACTGTCATTACACAGTCGCTGGTCAATGCTTTTTTTAAAAATGCTGTACCAACCCTACCTAAACCAACGATTGCGATATTATGGTTTTCCAAAACACACTCCCATTATCAGATTATATTTTAAAAACGCTAACTTAATTTTACATATAACCATACATGTTAACCAGCTTCTTGCAAACATTTCCTAACAGACGGACAAATCCGTGATAAACATGTTATTATACGTAAAACACCCTTTACGCACGATGACTGCCCAGAAAAAAAATGGCATCATCGGCTCATTAAATCGCAATTTAAATAATTTTTTATAAAGAAGGACCCTAAAATGGACAGAGGATCGCCCCCTTTCAAAGACAAGAAAAATATCATTATCGCCCTTTTGCTCATGATCTGCACCATTCAAGCTGCCGGGTTGCTAAAAAACAAACATGAATCTGTCTCCGCACGCATGAATTCCGGTGAGGGAGTCAAAGTTACTGATGTCAGCCTCGACAGTCAGGGTTATTCACAATTGCTGCTGGCTTTTGACATGCCTATCGGACCGGAAGCCCCCTCTTACGTTTTAAAGCAAGCTCCCGCGACGATCACCCCGGAAGTCAAAGGTGAATGGCACTGGATCAACCCCTATGCCCTGCGCTTTACCGCTGATCCTGCATTTAAAGAAGACACCCGTTTCACCATCGATCTTAAGCCCGAAAACTTCCTGCTGGACGGACAGAGAATCAAGGGCGACACGACCTTCAATGTGCAAACCGGAAGCTTCGGGATCAATGAAATCAGTTTACGTACTGAACCTGTAGCAGGGCAGGGGCGCAAAGTACGTATTGAAGGACACATAAATTTCAGCAATTACGTAACTCCTGAAAACACGCTTAAAAATCTCTCCCTGACCGGACCGGACGGTAAAGAAATACCCTTGAGTATTACCACTCGTTACGATGATTACTATCAACGTTTTGTAAGTGCTCCGCTGGAAAAATATGTCGAACCAAAGACCTACGTCCTTAAGGTAAACAAGGATCTTCCTGACGGGCGCGGAGCCATGGTTCTGGGCAAAGATTATGAAAAGAAAATTGAAATAGTTTTCAATCCGGAGCTTGGATACTCCGGTTACAAGGCAGCAAGCTCTCTTAACGGGGCACGTGTAGAACTGGGATTTTCCAGTCCGGTTATCCCTGCACACGGTCTTGAGATGCTGAGTATCAAACCATCCGTAAATATTTCTGCTGCCGCATCCGGCAAAAAACTAATCCTCTCCGGCCCATTCAAACCGGGTAAAAAATACTCCGTCACTCTTAAGAAGGGACTTAGTGCAGCGGACGGAGCGTTACTTGAAAAGGATGTCACCGAAAACATCATTATCCCCGACATTGAGCCTACTGCCGATTTTTCCTCTGCCGGAATGTTTCTCTCTGAATCAGGCTACAAGACTCTCGGCATTGAGAGCGTAAACACCCGTGAAATCAATATTACTGTAGATAGAGTTTTCCCCAACAACCTTTTCTCACTGTTCACCCATTACGGCTACATGGCGTTTGATCCCAACACCTATGGCGGCGGTATTTCCGCTGCTTTGGGTAATAGGATTTTCTCCGGCAAGGTCAAAACCCCCGGCAAAAAGAACGCCAAAACTACCACTCCTCTATCTATCAAAAGCTTTATTGCCAGAGGCGGCAAAGGACTTTACCGCATCGCCGCGACTATTCCGGGCAAAGGGCGCGGTGTTCAACGCTGGGTAATGATTACCGACCTTGGCGTGGTCGCCAAGCAAGGTGATGATGAAACACTTTTCTGGATTTCTTCCCTTTCCGATCTCAAGCCTGTTGTTGATGCCAAAATACAGCTGATCAGTAACCGCAACCAGATCATGGCAAGCGGAACCACAAATTCACGGGGCATGCTGGTACTTAAGAAGAAAGGCATGCATAAGGACCTCGGCACTCCCTATATGGCTGTGATTACCCGTAAAAACGACATGACTTTCATGCTTATGGACCGTTTTCTCACTGACCGCTCCGGGCTGGACATTGCCGGGCAGCGACTATCCTCCAAAGGCTTAACCGCCTTCACTTACGGTGAGCGCAATCTTTACCGTCCCGGTGAGACCGTCAAAGGCGTTGCCGTGGTCCGCGACCGCAAATTGCAACCGCCCAAGGAAATGTCCGTGGTCATGGTTTATTCCGACCAGCGCGGACGCGAGCTTTTCCGCCGCACCGTGCATACCGATGATCAGGGCATGATTGAATTCAAACGGGCCATCCCGGACTATTCGCCCACCGGACAATTTGATATCAAACTGCTGGCAGGTAAGGACCGTATCGGCAACTTCCGCTATTCAGTGGAAGACTTCATGCCCGATCGGATCAGCGCAGAGATCATTACCGCCAAAGAAACTTCCATTGGTCAAGATTTGAATTTTGAAGTTGAAGGACGCTACTTGTTCGGCCCTCCGGCAGAAAATCTTCCGGTAAATGCAAGGGTAATCCTCGAGCCGGCCCAGTTCAGCCCTGAGGGATATGAAAAATATCGTTTCAATACCGATAAAAGCTCCTTTAAGCCTCGCGAGATTCTTAAAACCGAGGCCAAGCTGGATGAGTCCGGCAAGTTCTCCTTTGCTGTTTCCATCCCGGCGACCCTCAAATCCAATTCCGCTGTTCAGGGCAGAATGACCGCACAGGTCAGCGAGACCGGAGGACGCGGAGTGACTGCCACCAAAACAGGTCCGGTACTCATTTCCAAATTCCATCCCGGCCTGAAAAAACTGACCAAGCAGGGCTATGAGCAAGGCGAATCCGTCAAGCTCGATTATGTGACCCTGACCCCTCAAGGCGAAAAGATCAAGGCCGCAAAGCTGACCATGAAGCTTTACCGTGACCGCTGGCAGACCATTGTCCGGGCAACTCCTTCCGGTTCATATAAATATGTAACCGAACGTGATCCGCAATTGCTGGAGACCCGCGAGATCTCCCCCAAGGATGCCACCGGAACTTTCAAGGTCAGTCCGCCTGAATTCGGAAGTTACCGGATTATCCTCAGTGATCCTGAATCCGGTGTATCCACTCAGGCCGATTTCTTCTGCGGAGGGTGGGGCTATTCCCCGTGGGCTTTGGAGAATCCGGCCCGACTTGAAATCATCCCTACCCGCAAAGGCGACTATAAGCCCGGCGAAATGGCTGAGTACCAGATTCGCACCCCGTTTGCGGGACGCATGCTGGTCTCAATTGAGGACAACACAATCCGCTGGACCAAAACCCTTGAAGTGAGAGGAAACACCGCAACAATCAAGGTTCCGGTACAGAAAGGAATCAATCCCAATGCTTACGTAACCGCCACCCTGATTCGTTCGGCGAACAAGCTTGAATCCGGTTCCAGTGCCCGTGCGGTTGGCGCAGTTCCACTATTCGTCGATCGCGAAAGCAACAGACTCGGCATCAATATCACCTGCCCCAAGACTACCCGTCCTGAGAAGAAAGTGGCCTTGCAGGTTCAAACCACGCCCGGAGCCAAGCTGACCATTGCCGCTGTGGATGAAGGTATCCTGCGTCTTTCCGGTCAGAAGACTCCCAGCCCCTTTGATTACTTCTATGCCAAACGTACGCTGGGCGTGCGCTGGTCCGATACCTTCGGCCTGCTTATGCCCGATGCCGGACCGATCAATAAAGCGGCTGCCGGTGGTGGTATGGAACTGGCCATGATGAAACAATTTGCCGGCAGTTCCGCCATTCGCAGAGTCAAACCGGTAACTTTCTGGTCCGGTATCATCACTGCGGACAAAAACGGCAAGGCCATATTCAACGCTGAAATCCCGGAATTCAGCGGCGCACTGCGCATAATGGCTGTTGCCAGTGACGGAAAGAAATTCGGCTCGACCTCGAAAATCATGACCGTGCGTTCACCGCTCATGGTCACCCCGACCCTGCCGCGTTTTCTGGCCCCGGATGAAATCTTCGACATCCCGGTCAGCCTGCGCAACGACACCCCTGAAGACGGCAATTTCAACATTGCAATCAAAACCAGCGGTGCCATGATAACTGAGCTGGGACTTGAAGGATTCGCAGTGCCGCAGGGCAGACAGAAGACAGCCTTCTTTAAAACCCAAACCGGATCGGACCTCGGCGCGACTGCTTTCAAATTCTCAGCCGAAGGCAATAAAGAAATGGCTAGAACCAGCATCGACCTGAACATTCGTGCGGCCCTGCCCGTACAACGTTCATTCGAGTCCGGTTTCATCAAAGATAAATCAACCGACCTTCCGGCCAAGCTCGAAGGCATGCGTGTTAAGACGGCCGAGCGCACACTACTTATCGGCAATCAGCCTATGCTGCGTCTTGCCGGAAAGCTCGATTATCTGCTCCATTATCCCTACGGATGTGCGGAGCAGACTGTATCGCAGGCCTTCCCGCTGTTGAAGTTCCCGGAACTGGCCCGTGAGATTTCGCCTAAATCCTTTGAAAAAGAATCTCCGCAATACATGGTTCAGTCCGCCCTGAGCAGACTTTCCATGATGCAGACTTCCGACGGCGGTTTCGCCATGTGGCCCGGTGGACATCGTTCCGAACCATGGGTCTCCGTCTACGTGCTGCATTTCCTGCAACAGGCCGCAATTTCCGGCTATCAGGTAGACAGCATGCTCATCAACAGAGCGCAGCGTTTTGTTGCCGACAATTACTCCGACACAATCCGTGACGGATATTCATACCTACTGCCCTGCTACGCCCAGTATGTTCTGGCCCGTTCAGGCAAGGTGATGCACGGTCCCATGAACTATCTGCGTGAACGCAAAGCAGCGGACATGGACAAACTGTCCCTGACCCTGCTTGCCGGGGCCTTTGCCGCCTCCGGGGACTTGGCAGCATACCGGGAACTCATCTCTGCCAAACCTGCCACGCTGAAAGGTAAGGATAAAGATCAGTTCTTCAGTTCCGAAGTCCGTGATCTGGCCCTTGAACTTTTAGTACGCATGGAAGCAGACCGTAAGGATGATGCAATTCCGCAGCTTGCCAACAAGCTCTACAATCTCATGGCGGATAATGACCGCAACATCACTCAGGACAACAGTCTCGGCTTCCTTGCACTCGGCAGCTTCTTCGGACAGACCAAGTCCGCGCCGCATCCAGCCGGAAAGATCATGAGTGGCGACAAGGAACTTGCCGCTTTCGAAACCAACGGAACTGCACAGGTAACAGTAACCGGCAATGCGCCCCTTTCCATCAAGCTGGATTCAGTGCCGGAGGAAGGCTCATTTGTATGGGCCGTCAACAGCCGCGCAGTACCGACCATCAAAAGCTGGAAGCCTTATTCCAACGGCCTTGAGATCAGCCGCGAGTTCCTGACCCGTGACGGTGAACCGCTCGACATCAACGGGATCAAGCAGGGCCAGCTTGTAGCCATGCGCACAGTGGTAACTTCCACAGACAAGCCAGTTGCCGACGCGGTGATCAGTTGTCTGCTGCCGTCCGGTCTTGAGCCTGAAAATACCAAGCTTGCCACCCGCGAAGAACTGCCATGGATCACCAAGGGCAACGTAAGCCCCGATCATGTGGATATCCGCGATGACCGCGTGCTGGTTTTCTCCGACATCCCCGGCAAGGGCAAAGTCGAGAACGTGACCCTGCTGCGTGCCGTGACCCGTGGGGAATTTAAAGTGCCCCCGGTGCAGGTTGAAGGGATGTATGATCCTGAAAAGTCAGCAGCTACCGCATTAGGTAAGATGATTATTAAATAGAATGCCTCCGGCGGCTGGGGAAGGGGAAACTCTTGCAAGAGTTTCC
>DDLU01000193.1 GCA_002340305.1 Desulfovibrio sp. UBA2564 | reverse complement strand
GGTGAATACGGATGGGAACCCAAGCCATCCAAGAACAAGAAGCCCACACCGACACAGAAAAAGGGCAAGGGTTATCAGGGTGAATTTGTCGAGATCAACCCGAAAGATCCGTTAGCCAAGCAGAAACGTTATGCATTGGCTCTGGCCGCGCTGCTCGGCTGGAAACTGTCTGGACTGGATACCCGCTGTAAAAGACAATTCGGTGTGGAGAAGTTCATCTGGATCACAAAGCAGAGCCATATGCAGACCCTGATCAAAGACATGCAGTAACGCTGTGCTAAACGCGGTATCGACTACAGTCCCAATTAGCATGGATCAGGAGCGGGAAAGCCTTCGGGCAGCAATAGTCAACCAGCATGGAACGATCCACAGGTTCTGCCGCAGAAACCAGCAACTTAACCGGCCTACAGTCTATCTGGTTTTGAACGGTAAGTATCCCGGAAACACTGAAAAGCAGATCAAGAAAATCAAGATGGCCCTGTCCGGCGAGGACCGTAGCGAATCTGTTTTCAAAGCCATCAAGTCCGAGGCCTGTAAGAAATGTGCAGTCAGCGGAACCTGCAACAAGTGTGACCGACTGTTCCGATCCCAGGCTGCAGCGGTGTTAGAAATTTTCTCAAATTGAGTGACCTATGAAACAGCAAAAAATAGCACATGTACTCTGCCATAAGGACGGAGAAGCCGCTGGACCCAAGCTGGAAATTTTCCCCTCAGAACAGTGGAAAAAACCGAGGGCCAAAGTTGGTTACTACCGTCTGCGCAAAGACCGTCTCTGGGTTATGCAGGGTGAAAAATATTCCTTCATGTCTCCCGCTAAAATTGGAGAAATTGTGGTCCAATCGTTGGGATTGGTCGAGCCGGAACCTGAGCATGTACCAGAGCTGAAGCCACAGCAGCGGGTAACAGTACTGGGTCCAAATGGATGGACTATGGGCATAACCGTAACCGATCCCATACAAGGACCGGATGGACGGTGGCAGATTTGGGTCAGGGGTTATGGTTTTGCTGGATTTTATCTTTGTGAGGAAATCAGGAGATGACCATGAACAGCACACTTTGTAGAACACTACGGAAGATGTTGTCAGACGGATTTGAGCAGTACAATGGCGTAATCGACCCGGCAGTATATGAACGCTTGAAATGCGAGAAACCGGAACGAGCGTACTGGGTTTGCAACTGGCCTATCCTCCATTGCTTGGGCTGTCGCAGGAAATGCACCCCCAAAGACATCCGAGGCTTCCAGATTGTGCTGCCCAATGCTGAACCGTCTGTGATTGAATGGCAGGAAAGAGTTGCTACACTACTTAAGAAAAAGTTTATGCGTCCGGCAGAAGCAGCCTTTTGCTTGGATGTATCCGAACGCCATGTGCGCGACCTGGTTGAAGAGGGAATTTTGATACGCCATGTCCGTCCCCCTTTGCGCATAACTTCCGAGTCCGTGAAGCAGGAAATGGAGCAACTAGAGTAGTAATAAACTTTGCATATCCTGCATGACCGCAGTGAATTAGCCTCCTGTATATCACATAATAGCCTCCGTAACGCATGAACACATAAATGCTACGGAGGTTTTTTTATGGTCTCTCTCAGCGATAACTTCACACTCAATGAATTTACCCGATCCCAGACAGCCGCACGGCTGGGTGAACGGGTAACGGTTGAGCTCACATCACCCGAATACGCCAACATAGTCACGCTCTGCAAAGAAGTCTTGCAGCCGTTGCGTGGACTGCTCGAAGCCCCCATCACTATTACATCCGGCTACCGTCCTGATTGGCTCAATGAGCTTATCGGCGGAGCTCCTAATTCCGCGCACCTTTCAGGCCGCGCTGCTGACATTGTCGTGCCCGGCATGTCTCCGCGCAGCGTGGCCCTGATGATTGTGCGGTCTGGTTTGCCCTTTAACCAGTGCATTCTTGAATTCGGACAGTGGGTGCATGTCTCTATCGCGCCCATGGGCGACGAACCGCGCCGTCAGGTTCTGACAGCCAGCAAGAAGAATGGCGCGACCATCTACAGGGAAGGTTTGTAGACATGCCTTCCGCCTTTGACATGTTGTGCATGATCTTCGCTGCTGGAGTCATTTTCGGATTTGGTGTCCGGGCAGCGGATGCCATGATTGAAGTCTTTATCTCTGTCGTTAGCGGGCTTCTTGCCACACTTATAGTCATTTTTGGCAGTGCGGCTAAATGGCTGCGCAAAGCTTTAACCTCAACCCGGAGAAAACAATGAAGTATTACCTCATTCTTGCCTTTATCGGTGCAGCCGTTGGCGCGCTGGTCGGCCTCGTCGCAGGTTGGCTCGTCAGTCTGCTCTGGCCCTGTGTAATCGTCGGCGCTGTCGCCGGTGCTCTCGGTCTGTCCACATGGCACATCTGGCCCAGCTGGTTCAGTGACCGTGTTCCCGACTGGGTTCCCGGCGCGGTCATGCTGGTGGTTTGCGTCATGCTCGGCGGTGTAATCGGTGCTTTTACCGGATGGGATGTTCGTGGCTGTGGTTTCGGTGCGTTGTTTGGCATCATCGTTGTCGGCATGTCCTACGGCATCCGCCTTATGCCCTTTAACGTTCAGTAGGGAGTGGCCGTCATGATCGGATCTATTTTGGACTTCGGTTCCACCATCATCGACAAAATATGGCCCGATGCCGGGGAAAAAGAAAAGGCCAAAATGCGTCTTGCTGAACTGGCAGCCAAGGGTGAGCTGGCAGAGCTGGAAGGCGGGTTGAAGGTCATGCTTGCCGAAATGAACGGTAACTGGCTCCAACGTTCATGGCGGCCCATCCTCATGCTGACCATTGTGGCCATCGTTGCCAACAACTACCTGATCTATCCCTATCTGTCCCTGTTCTGGGTGAAAGCCCCTCAACTGGAGCTGCCCGAACAGCTCTGGAGTCTCATGCAATTGGGTCTGGGCGGTTATGTGGTCGGACGTAGTGTTGAGAAATCAGTCAGCAATTGGAGAAACAAGAAGTGACCGAACACATTGAAACTCTGAATCTCATTTTGAGAGTCGTGCAGATTCTGGTCATACCCCTTGCTGGTCTGTTTATCCGCCAGATTATGGCTCTTCGTAAAGAGCTTGAAACCCTGAGGGTAAAGGTCACCGAAAACGAAGCCAAGCTCTGCAATATGCCTGACAGTTCTGCCCTGCATAGCATTGCTCTTTCTCTTGAAAGGCTGCGCGGCGAAGTCGGCAGTCTGGGGGCAGAGATGGGCGGCATGAAAGATGTGCTTCAGAAAGTGGATCGCATTGTTGAACGTCAAGAAAACTATCTGCTCAATAACGGAGGCAAATAATGAGCGGCTACGAAAACGTAATTTCCGAGCACCTGCGCATCACCATTCTGCGACTGCTGGACGAACACAACGGGACTTCCAACGATTCCCTGCTTTGCGATCTGGTGGCCCCTTTTGGCTTCAATCCCAGCCGGGACAAAATGCGCACCGAGCTTAACTGGCTTGCAGAACAGGGCCTCGTTGAATGCTCTGATAACGGCTGCATGACCGTAGAGCTGACCCAGCGCGGCGAGGATGTGGCTAAGTGCCGCGTCATAGTTCCGGGCGTTAAGCGTCCTGCGCGGAGATAGGTCATGGGTAAGGCGTATCCGATGGAAGTCCGCCTAAAAGCTCAGGAGCTTTTCTGCGTTCTGCGTTGGACTCTTGAGGCTGTAGGTGAAGAGATCGGCGTTGCATACACTACCGTCCAGCGCTGGTCCCAAAAGTATGGCTGGCAGGAAATGCAGGATAAATTGGCACAGGCTCAATTCGACATTAAGGCAGACAGCATTTTGGCCCGCGCGGAAATGCTGACGACTCTGATTAAGACCAAAGACCCTCAAGCGGCCTTTGCTGTCAGTTCTCTTGAAACGCTGGCCATGAAGCAGGCCGAGGCGGAACGCGCCGGAAAAATCTTTGACGCTGCTGTAGGTGACACACCTGAAATCAAGACTACTGACGACATGGCCGCAGCTTTACGTGAAGCTGTGACTCAAAAGCTGTCCAATATGCTTAGCGACACTTCGCAGGTCGATTTAAAGGCGGTTGCTGACATCCAGAAGGCATCGAAAATTATCGAAGAAATGGAAAGTAAACCCAAGAATGATGATCCTGGTACAGGAAACGGTGTTTCCGCTGACAACTTAGACAAAATGCTCGATGCACTGAAATAATTATGAAAGTCAAACTCTTGAATTATCAGCACGAATTGCGCGAAGAGTTAGCTGTAAACGACGTGGTTGTTGTTAGAAAATCACGACGCACCGGTTACTCGTGGGGCGCGAGTTGGGTTGCTACAGAGTATGCTGCAAAACCAAAATTAGAAGGCGGCATGAATGTCTATTACATGGGTTACAACCTTGAAATGGCGCGTGAATTCATTGAATACGTCGGTGATGATGCAAAATATTTAGAGTTGGGTGCTTCGGCTATTGGTGAAACTTTGTTCGGCGATGTGAACGACCCCGACAATCAGATTCAGGCTTTCAGAATTAAATTCAAGCATGGCAGGGTTACCAGCCTGCCGAGCAATCCGCGCAGCCTGCGCGGTATTCAGGGCTTACTCATCATAGATGAAGCGGCATTTCATAAAGACCTTGCTGAACTGCTGAAGGCTGCTCTGGCTATTATTATGTGGGGCGGTAAAGTTCTCATCATTTCTACTCACAATGGCGAAGATAATCCGTTCAACGAGCTGGTTGAAGATATTCTGGCTGGGAAGTTGCCTTACAGACTTCTCACTTGCGATTTTGATAGGGCCATTGCTGAAGGGCTGTACAAACGTATTTGTGAACGTGTCGGACGTGAGTGGTCGCAAGAAGATCAAGATAAATGGCGTGCTGATATTATTGAATCGTATGGTGTCGGAGCTGATGAAGAACTTTTTTGCATCCCCGCCCGCGGGGGTGGTGCATGGTTAAATCGTAATTTGATTGAATCCTGCATGTCTTCTGATTTTCCGGTAATCCGTTTTGAACCACCGTCCACAGACTTCGTTGACTGGCCTTTAGAAAGAGCCGCAGCAGAAGTTCATGATTGGTGTGAGGAAAATCTCGCCCTGGCACTTGATGGCCTTTCTATCAAACATGATCATTTTTTCGGTGAAGACTTCGGACGTAGCGGCGATTTAACCGTGATTTGTCCGTTGGCTGAGCTGAATAACTTATTCTTGAAAGTTCCATTTATTCTTGAATTGCGAAATGTACCTTTCCGCTCTCAAGAGCAAATCCTTGCCTACGTTATTGATCGCCTGCCCCGTTTTCGAGGTGGTGCTCTTGACGCACGTGGTAACGGTCAGGCCTTAGCTGAATTCGCACGCCAAAGATACGGCACAGACCTTATTGCCGAGGTGATGCTTTCACGAGGCTGGTACCGGGACAACATGCCCCCGCTTAAAATACAGTTCGAAGATCGCACTATAACTATCCCGAAACATAGAGACATCTTAGACGATTTACGCGGTTTGAAACTTAAGCAAGGCATCCCCAGCCCACCGGATAGCCGACAGAACTCAGGAAGCGGACAACGTCATAACGATTCAGCTGTATCTCTAGCTCTAGCTCTTTTTGCCCGTAATTCAATTGAAACTACCCCGTGGGAAGCCCCAATAACCGCCGGATCATCCGCAGCAGCAGCCCTGACAAGAGGATATAGATAATGAGTACTGGAATATTTGATAGTAAGGGCAATTGGATTGAATTTAGCTCCGGCGCTATGGCCAACCTTGGCACTGAGTTCGCCACCAGCTCGCGGGCCATGGGCTTCGATCCGGCCAGTATCTTCGGCATGCTTCCCGACCCTGATCCGGTTCTGCGCAAGAGGGGCGAAGACGCCGCGATCCTTGCCGAGCTGGAAGGCGACGACGAGGTTTCCACTGGCATAGAAAAACGGACACTACGCACCCAGAACAAAACGAATTTCACGTTTAATCCCGGTCACGCTGAAGGTGAAGAGCCGACTGCGCAGGCCGTGGAAGTCTGCAAGCAGCTCGAACGGGATCTGTCCGCGCTGAAGCTCCGGGACGAGTTCGGCGAGATCCTTGAAACGGTTTTCTATGGGCCCACGTTTTCAGAGCTGATGTGGGAACCGCATAACGGCAGATTTAAGCTTGTCGGTATCGTCAGCAAGCCCCGTGACTGGTTCGGCTTCAATGATGAGCGTCAGCCCGTATTCCGTTCCATGGAATCTGTCGAAGGCGACCCGCTGCCGCCCTATAAATTTCTGATTACCCGGCATCGAGCATCATACGGCAACCCCTACGGCAAGCGTTTACTGACCAAATGTTTATGGCCTGTTGCGTTTAAGCGCGGTGGTATCGAATTCTGGACAAAGTTTTGCGAAAAGTTCGGCTCTGCCTTCATGATCGCTAAGGCCGGTAAGGATGCCATAGAACGAAACGTGATTGCCGCGCAGCTCGTTTCCATGATTCAGGATGCCGTGGCTGTTCTGCCACCTTCCAGTGATGTTGATCTTGTTCAGGCCTCAAGCAAAGCCGGTGATCTGCACAAGAGTTACGTCAACCATTGGAACGTGACCATCTCCAAGATTCTGACCGGGCAGCACCTTTCTACCGGGCAGGAAGGACAAGGTTCACGCGCAGCCTCGGAGACTCACAGCGCCCAGCTCGACGCGCTGGCAGAGTCTGATCAGGCCATGTTGGTCGATTCCATGAATCGTCTGGCGCAAATTTACACCCGCGTGAATGCCGGGGCTGACGTGTTCCCGCCGAAATTCGAATACACGGAACCCGAAGATTACAAGGAAAAAGCCGCTCTCGATAAAGAGCTTAGAGACTGTGGAGTAATATTTAAAAAAGTCCACTTTGTAAGGCATTACGGCCTTTCCGAAGACGAATTTTCCATGGATTCATCATCCCCTGAAAACGCTCCTGCCCAGGGCGCAGACCCGGCGGCGCCTGCTGCTCCTGCCGCCGGGTCCGATTTTTCTGCTGGTGATGACGTTGACGAATATCAGCAGGCAATAGACCAGCTCGCCGAAAAACTCAGCGGTGAAACCACCCAGCTCAATGAAGGCTTTGTCAGTGAAATTGAAAAGGTGGTCAGCCAAGCTGAGAATTTTGAGGATATGCAGATCATGCTTTCCGAGCTGCTTGGCCAGAGTCATGACCAGAACGAAATTGAAGAGCTGATTGCCAACGCCATGACCAACGCCGCGCTTGCAGGACGTGCCGCAGTGCATGGGGAAAGCAATGATTAGCGTTGATGCTCTCCAACCCGCAGCGGCTCTCAAATACTGGTCAGGCATGGTGCCTGTTACCAAAAAGGAATTTGAAAAACTGAGCGAAGAGGCCAAGCGTCGGGCCTTTACCGTTTCAGGGCTGGCTAAATTGGATCAGGTGACAGCGGTTCAACAGGCCCTGACAAAATGCATGGAAGAAGGCGGAACCCCTGCCGACTTTAAAAAGCAAATTCCAGAGATCATTAAAGCACAGGGTTGGACCGGAAAGAAGGCGCACCGCATTGACAACATTTTCAGGACTAATTTGCAGTCTGCATACATGGCCGGTCGCTATGAGCAGATGCAGAAGGCAACCAAGCTGCGGCCGTACTGGATGCTCGTTGCAGTCTATGACAAGCGCACACGGGTTACGCATCTGGCAGTAGATGGCCTTGTTTTTCCGCATGACCACCCGTTCTGGCAGACTTGGTATCCGCCTAATGGTTTTGCCTGCCGCTGTATTGTTATCACTCTGTCCGAACGTCAAGTGAAAGCGCGCGGCCTTAAGATTCAAAAGGAAATGCCGGACAGGCTGCGCGTTGTTGATCCTGAAACAGGAATGGAGACTTTCGTTACTCCGATACCTGACCGGGGATGGGCGCAGAATGTCGGCGAAAACTGGCTTGCCGGGCTGGAACCGAAAGAGGTTGAAGGCAAGGTCAAAGATTTATCCAGCAATGCCATTTGCCGAGGCGGTAATTTCGCCAAGGGCGAAACCTGTAAACCGCCGCTGAAGGATTTGGACGCTAAGCACATCCTTGAAGTTGCGCCGGAAGACATTCTTGACGCTGATCTGGGCAAAGACGAGCACGTGCTGGCTTTTCTGAAGGAATTCGGCCTTTCGAAACTGAACGATCAAAAGACTTTGAATGTCCATGGCTATCCGCTGGTCGTATCACGCGGTTTGTTCCTGGATAAAGTCAGCGGTGAATACAAGACCACATGGAAGGATAAAGGACCGTATATGAAGCTGCTGGCCCGGACCATCCAGAACCCTTACGAGGTCTGGTGGGTTCCTGTGGAAGTGGGGCCGCATAAGACCTTGCGCTATTCACTTCGGCTTATCAGGCCCTTCAGGTTGCCGGGTAGCAAACAGATCGCCGGATACTCGTCATTTTCATTGATTGGCCGTGAATGGTTGGCCGCAACAACTTTCGCACCAAAAGCGAATCGTTCTGAGGCTGCAATATTGAAATATTTGGAAAGTCAACGAACCGGAGTGCTCGTCTATCGAGAGGGAGAGAATGATTAACTCGGCTCAACCGGCTTGCCGAGAGTGCGGGCAGACCCCTGATCCCTCCCCGGCGGGACAGTCTGTCAATCACTCCATTCTCTAAACAGAAAATAACAACCAGCAGACACGGAGTCAATACATGGCAACTCTTAATAACGTCGAACTCTTCCGCACCGGCACCCACACTGACAGTGCGGGTAATACCCGTACTTGGTCAATGGATGATCTTAAAAAGATCGTCAGCCAGTACGACCCGACAAAAGAGGAAGTGCCAGCCGTGCTCGGACATCCCAAAGACACAGCCCCAGCCTATGGCTGGCTGAAACGAATCTGGATTGAAGGTGAAAGGTTGCTCGGTGACTTCCATCAAGTCGCAGATGAGTTTGTCAAAGCGATTAAGGACGGCCGTTTTAAAAAGCGTTCTATCTCACTGGATAGACATTTCCGTTTGCAGCACGTCGGCTTTCTGGGGGCGGCGCTGCCCGGTGTGACCGGACTTAAAGATATTGAGTTTTCAGCATCTGCTGAATTTGAATCATACGAATTTACAACAAACGAGGGCGGAAAGCCCAAGGAGGATGGAATGGATGAGCTGACTAAAGCACTGGCGAAAATCAAAGAGCTGGAAACGGCTCTTGGCGAAGCAACCAAAACAATTGAAGAGCTGAAAGGCGAAGGCAAGGAGGCCGAATATAAAAAGCAGATTGACGCTGCCAACACCAAGGCCAAGGAGGCCGTTGACGCACTCAACGAGTACAAAAAGAAAGCTGCTGACACCGACCTCGAAAACCGTGTTGACGCCCTGATCAAGGACGGAAAGCTATTGCCCGCAGACAAGGCCGATACCCTCGCCTTTGCCAAGTCCATGGACGGCGAAGAGGCCACCATGGATTTTTCCAAGGAAGACGGCAGCACCGAGAAGGTCAGCCCCCGTGAACGTTACCTGCGCAAACTGGAAGCGACTGAAGCAAATCCCATTCTTAACGAGTTTGCGAAGAATGGCGGTGGCAGTGGTGATGACGGTGTCGATACCAGCGAAGTAACAAGCAAAATTTAACCGCCTGTAGGCAAGGAGATAACTATGGTTATGGACGGAGTAATAGGCCGCTTTGAGGCCGGGGGCGAACGCGCTCACACCACATCCCATCCGCCGGTCATTAAGGCGGGTAAATTCAAACCCAATATTGGCGTGCTTCCTGCCGGGCAGGTGCTTCAGCGCGTTGCCAATCTGCTGGAGCCGTTCACCGGAGCTGAAGGCGAAGTCATGGTCGGGGTGCTTGATGCCCCCTTGGACACTTCAACCGATGAAGTCGGCGAATACGTTGTTCACGGGGCTGTCAAAGATCGCCTGCTGACTAAAGACAATGGCACCGCCCTTGATGCTGCCGAACTTTTTAAACTGTATGAAATCGGGATTTACCCCGAATAAGGAGCAAACATGCTTGCTAATCTGAAAGGGCTTTTCAGCCCGCAGGCCGTGGCGGCAAACCTGAAGGCACTGCCCCCGATTAAGTCAACCGTCATGGACCTGCTTTTCCCCGATCGTCCGACACATCCTTTTGCCCTCGTAGGTGTTGAAGAACTGGTGGATGTAGTCGGCACTATCCCGGTTGTTACCCGTGGCGGTAAATCCATCAATGTCGGCACAGGCAGCGCGTCCATTCTGTTTGTTGAACCCCTGCCGGTTAAGCCTTCCAAAAACATTACCGGGCAGGACCTGAACAACCTTAAGTTGCTGCTGGGAGACAAGGTTTCCCTGACCAACTACAGCAGAAACGTCACCGACTACCTGCGCAAGACAACTCGCGCTACCACTGAGGCTATTTGCTGCACAGTGCTTGATGGCACGCTGAGTTGGCCCGTTAAGCTCGAAGGCGGTGGCTATGAACAGTATGAAGTCCACTACGGTGCTCCGCTGAGTGTTGTACCCAAAGTCAAAATCGACGCGGACGGTGCCACTCTTGCTGATCTGGAAGCCATTCTTGATGACATGGAAACCGCCATTCAGGAAGCAGGGATCGGCGGCAACGTAGAATTCCTTGCAGGTAAGAAGGCATGGACTCACATCGGAAAGCTGGTGGAAGCTTTGGACAGCACTGCCGACATCGTCGTTAAGAAAACAGAAAAAGGACTGGATATTAACGGCTATCTGGTTCGCAAATGCACCGAAAGATACCGTAATCCCGAAACCGAAGACATGGTTTCCAAAATCCCTGAACACAAAATTCTTGCTTACGCCACCGATGCCCCCGGCAAGGTCATGTATTGCGCTCTGGATAACATTGATTCCGGTCTTAAGCCTCTGCCGTTTCAGCCTGTTCCCTACGAACTGGACGAAGGCACCGGTTACAAGATTGTCGGTCATTCCAAGCCGCTTCCGGTACGTAATCCCAAGACTCTCTGCTGGGCAAAAGTCACCGCAGAAGAAGCTTAACCTCCAAAATTCCATTCTAAGCCAAGCGGGGCTTCGTCCGGTACGATGCCCCGCTTTTTTACCCATGAACTAGTTTAAAACTAGTCCAAAACGCGTGAGAGGATGAAATGTATTGCACACGTGCGGAGCTTACAGACCATGTCCTAGAAGAATACCTGACCGCTGCCGACAACAAGAAGGCTGAAACCGTTGCTACAGCAATCAGCAACATTGAAGCTGAAATGACTGAAGCCCTGAACTGCGGCGGCTACACCATCACCCCCGATTCCATCCCGGCCACAGTGAAAAAAGTCTGTGCGGTTATCGCCGCGTACAACTCGGTCAGTGCCATTACCTCACTGATCAAAACTTCGGCAAATTCCGAAAATGTCTGGCTGCCTCTGCAACGCAAATTTGAACGGGCGGAAAAAACTTTAGATCAGATTCGTGAGGGCAAAGTCAGGCTCGCAGCACCGGAAGCGGACAGCGCACAGCCTAACGATACTGTTGTAGTGGTCACCCCGCCCAGCAAATTCGGAGATTGTTGGAGTAAATTCTAATGGGCGGCGTCAGTTTTAAAATGGATATGGACAAGCTCATGCGTGGGTTGGACACGGTCATAGTCAAGGCAAAGCAGAACCAAGAATTTATGGATGCAGCCGGTGAAACGTTGGTCAGCTCCACCCAGCAACGTTTTAGCGATGGCGTAGGCCCAGACGGTAAGCGCTGGAAAATCAGCCACCGGGCAGAGCAGGAAGGCGGTCAGACTCTGATTGATTCCGGTCAGCTCCGCAGCTCCATCTCCTACGAAGCTTCCCCGCAAATGGTCGTAGTCGGATCAAACAAGGTCTACGCTCGTATTCACCAACTCGGCGGCAAGGCCGGTCGAGGCCATAAAGTGACAATTCCTGAAAGACCCTACCTCGGAATTAATGACGAGGATCGCGCCGAGCTTAAAGCTCTTGCGGTTGAACATTTGAAATCAATGTTTGGAGCATAAGACATGAAAGACTTGATTTTCGAAACCCTGTCCACAGCGGCCATGGCCTCCGGGTTGGAGCCGCTGGCAGACGGCACGAGGCCTATCTATGAAGCTCCGGTGGAAATGGACGAAATCATGCTGCCCAAGCCACGAATTGAAATCCAAATTTTGAAAGCCCCGGTCAAGCCGTTCAAAAAGAAACTGGCCAAGTATCCCACCCCCGGCAAAGAGGATACCCATCGGACAATCAGAAAAGCACTTGATCAGGTCGTCTGCCCGGTGCGTGTGGCCATCATTTCCAACGATGAAAAATGGCTCAAAGATTTTGCGCATACTTTGCACAGAGACCTCCCACGCAAGATAGCTGACAGGCATAATAACGTTGTAAAAATTGAGGTTGAGGCGGTTGAGTCCACAGGCGGTGGCTCCAAGTTGGTCAAAGTGGCCAGCTTGGAAAAGCTGAGCAAGGTGTTTCATTTGAGATTCACCGGGCTGGTTACCAGAGATGAGGAAACCGCTTGGATCAAGGATGTTGAAATTAATGTCGCTGGTTATCAGCAAGGAGGCAAATAATGGCTAAGAAAAAGGCTGGGGAAGAAATCACACTTAAGCCGGTCACAGACTGGGCAGAAGATGCTGGTTTGAAAAAATGGCAGATGCTTGCAGTGTGTCGGGCCGAACGCTGGCTCTCGGACAAGCAGGTTTCCAAAGCCGAGTTTGATGCTGCATTTGAGCGGTTCAACTCTCGCGCTATGGGAGGTTAACCATGGGCCGTAAGGATGTTTTTGAAATACTGGTCGATGGAACCAGCGGCATTACTCCCGGTGATATTTCGGGCAAGTGTTTAATTGCCGGGGTTTGTTCCAAGGGTGAAGTAGGCAAGATTTATTATCTGGGTAAACGCTCCGACCTGACCGGACTGCTCGGTTCCGGTCCGCTGGTGGATCGTCTGAATGATACTTTCACTAATTGCGGACAGGACGCAACCGTGCTGGCTGTGCCTGTGTCCGGCTCTCCCGCTGGTTATATCGGAGAACTGAAGCACGGCGGTACTGGTCCTGATGCATCCACCAGTGGTCTTGCCCTCGGTAATGCAGATGTCGTGCTTAAAGTCACAGATGCAGGCGCACCCGGTGTGGGTAAAATCGCCATATCCGTGGACGGCGGGAATTTATTCGGCGATCCGGCTGTGCTGCCCATTAACCGTCAGGTTTCCATTGACGGCCTCGGTGTTACCATCGTGCTTGTTGAAGGCGATCTGGTCAAAAATGACACCTACACCTGCATTGTGCGTGCAGCCATCGGTCCGGTCTCCCAGATCGGCCCCGGCCCGTCTGTCTCTGCTGCAGGGAATGTTACCCGCGCTGCTCAGGTTATCCTTCAGATTATTAAATCCGGCATTCGCAATGTAGGCCAGTACAGATTGTCCACTGACGGTGGCGACAACTACGGGCCGTCCATGACTATCCCCATTGATGGATACATCGCTGTAGCTGACACCGGGGTAAAAATTACCTGCCCGGCTGAAGATGCAGAATATATCGGCGGGACAGAATATCGTTTTGATCTGCTGGCCCCGGTACCGTCCATAGCATCGGTCATTGATGCCCTGGAGCTGCCCCTTGAAAAAGTCGACCCGGAATTCGTCCATGTCTGCGGTCCGTCCGATTCAGTGGATTGGGTTGCTCTCGGTTCACTTGCCGACGACCTCTGGAACCGTCACCGCCCCACATTCTTTACTTGTGAGTCACGTTTGCCCCGCGCAGGCGAAGATCTCGACGGCTGGGTCAGCTCGCTTAAGAGCGAACGCGCCGGGGTTGCTCATCGTTTTGTAGCTGTTTGCACCGCCTTCGGTGAGATAACCAACCGCACCGGACGCAGTGAATTGCGCAATGCAGGTGGTCTGCTGGTCGGCAAGCTTCTTTCCATCCCGGTTATGCGTGACATCGGCCGGGTCCGTGACGGTGCTGTTTCTGCACTGTCCCTGCCGGATAAATACACCGAATCCATGCAGCTCGAACTTGAAACCTCTGGATTTATCACCGCCACAACCTACGCAACACTGGAAGGAACCTATTTCGGCACAGCCCGCACACTGGCGGAAATCACCAGCGATTTTCAGCGTCTGGAAGTTATCCGCGTTGTATTTAAGGGACTGCGGCTGCTCCGGCCTCAGGCTCTGAAATCCCTGAAAGGCGAAGCCGGTGATTTACTCAAGGGTGCTGATGCCGGAGGGCTGGCCATACTGCGCACCGATCTTACCAACGCGCTGGACACCATGGTCGATGCCAAGCCTCAGGAACTGATTGCAGGCATTATCAGCTTCCCGCCGAATCAGGATGTCGTCAATAACGGCGTGGCAGCAGAAACCACATTTGTCGGCGTACCCATCATCGACAAGATCAGCATTTACGCCAACTATACCTACGCAGGCAGTATCTATGATCCGCGTCTGCAAGACACGGCGTAAGGAGGCAATATGGCAGGCGATAAAGTAAGCATCAATGGCCGGTCTTATGACTGGGAATCGGTAAGCATTAACGGTCCTCAGGGTGTCGTTACCGGTATTTCCGAGATTAACTGGAATTCTGAGAAACCCAAAAAGGAGGTCTACGGCAAAAGTCCGGTCGCCAAAGGTCGGACCCGTAGCAACTATTCGGCAAAGTTCGACATGACATTGGACCTGGACGAATACGCTGACCTGGTCAGTTCTTTGGAAAATGGAATCTATGACAGTGAATTCGATTACGCAATCGTCATAGAAGGAAACCGCAAACACGAAACAGTCCTGAAGAAAATGACCGTCAACACCGTGGGTAACGGAGCCAAAAACGACGACAACGAAATAACCAAGAAGTTAACCGGCATTCTTCGCATGGTCGAAAATGACGGCAAGCCGGAATACGAGGAGAAATAAGACATGGCAGAAAAAACAAAAGGCAAATCGACCGAAAGCGCAAAAGTCAGCAAGTACAAACCGTTCACTGCCGAGTACGATGATTTTGACGAAGAAGCCGTCAAAATCACTCACTACTTCCGCAAGCCCGGTCGCAAAGAGTTGGTCACCCTGTCCAAGGCGAACAAAGTAAAACAGTTCGATACAATGGCTAAGGTCTTGGGGCATATGGTTGAGCCTAAAGAAAAGAATACCCTTCTTGAAACTACCCTCAAAGAAGAACCAATGCTGGTTGTGGCTTTCGCAGAAGCGATCATGCAGCGTTGCGGTTCCGGTTCCGTTGAACTGGGAAACTAGATGAAATCAGGGCGGACTTGGATAAGCCCGTCCTGATTTATTCAGACTTGATCAAATATTACCTGCGTGAACAGCCCGTCGATGATCTTGAAGAGTTTCAAGAACAGGCAGCGCGAGCATTGAACATGGAAGAACGGTTCCACAAACAATCAGCAATAGAGCTGGCTAACGTTTTAGCAAAAGCATTCGGCAAGGAATAAGAGGCATTATGGAGATTTTCGACGTTTTCGCCACTTTCGGCATACTGGACAATATAAGCGGACCGCTTGGCGGCATCCGTCAGGGCTTTGCCCAGACTGAGGCCGCTGGCGGTCGCTTGTCCACTGCCATGGGATCGCTGACGAAATCCATACTGCCTTTTGTTGCTGCTGCCGGAATATTTCTAGCCACCCTTGCGCCTGCGGTCGGAACGGCCGCTAATTTTGAGGCTGCTATTGCTGGCGTTGGCTCTGTCTCCAGTGCGTCTGTTGTTGAAATGCAGAAGCTGGAACAGGCCGCGCTTGATCTTGGAGCCTCGACAGCCTGGTCAGCTTCCGAAGTGGCCAGCGCAGAAAAGAGCCTGGCTATGGCCGGGTTCGAAGTGCAGGAAAATATATCCGCGCTGCCCGGCGTGCTCGATCTTGCCAGCGCGGCCCAGTTTGATCTGGGTGAGACCGCAAACATTGCCTCTAACATTCTGTCCAGCTTCGGCATGGAAGCTAACCAGATGGGCAAGGTTGCGGACATCCTGACTACTACTTTCACGACATCCAATACGACTCTTGCTTCACTCTCCTCAACAATGGCCAATGCTGGTTCCGTGGCGGCTGCCGCTGGAGCCAGCTTGGCCGATGTTGCGGCCATGGCGGGTAAACTCGGTGATGTGGGTATTGATGCATCCGTTGCCGGCACAGGTATCAAAATC
>DDLU01000165.1 GCA_002340305.1 Desulfovibrio sp. UBA2564 | reverse complement strand
CATTCATTTCTTCCATGGCTGTGGCAGTCTCGGCGGTACGTTCACTTTGTAGTGCCGCTCCACGGCTGGCTTCATCTACTTGTCTGTTTAAAGATTCAGCTGAATTGGAGAGGTTTTCAGATATAGCAGAGGCTTGTTCGGCAAGTCCGGCAACCTTTTGTTGCATGCCGATAACTTCGGTTTGGTCGACGAGGATTTCAAAGACCCCGGTAAGTGAGTTGTTTTCATTTTTGATAGGGATACCAGTGTATGAAACTGTAGTGTCTGCATTTGCACCGGCAGTAAGATCAAGGGTGTCAGAATTGAGGATTACTTTATAATGAGTGTCCTGTGGATTGTTTTCCAATTGTTTAATGCACTGCTGCCTGCTTTCAGAAGCAGGGCTAAGATTGGATGATTCCGCTGATTTATTGTTGAACAGAACATTTTGGTTCTTATCAATGCAGATGATCGGGTTGGCAATGCTGTCGAGATAATCCACCAGAGAATCGGCAAGAGTGTTGGCGTTACGCATAATTCCGGCAAAAAAGTCGGATAAACTTTCTGCGTCAGCGCGGAACCTCAGGTCGCCGAGCCTGATTTTGCTGACAGTTCCTTCAAGTTCATTAGAGATGGATGTCAGGCTGTCGTTGATTTCCAGCATTGCGAGGCTGACACCTTTTGCCTTGGTCCGTTCAATTTCTTTTGCTGCATCGAGGTCGCCGGAGGCAATGCGGCTTGCAATGCGCTGAATTGTGCGGGGTTCTCCACCAAGTTGGGTCATGATGGACCGTGCGATCAGGATGGTGATGGTGATTGAAACAAAGATTGCGGCAATGATGATGGCGATCATTGTTTTTTGTCCGGCTGCGTAGTCGGATTCAGCCTGATTATATACTTCTTCCGCTACTACCAATTGAACATCAATAAGTTTGGCGATTACCTCAGTAACAGGGTCAATCACCGGATATAATTCTTTTTGTATGTAGGTAAGTAAACGGGCTTCATCTTTTGATTGCAGAATTGAGCGTAGTTTTGCGATTGAACTGTCCGCCTTCGCAAGCTTTGGTTTCAGTTCAGTAACGAGTTTTGTTTCATCGGGAACTAGCTCTGTGGCAAGATATGCATCAAGCTCTTCTTTAATGTTTTTTTGAGCAGTATCAAGATTATCGACACCTTGGTTCCAGCTTAAGGCTGTGCTGCGTACTTTGTGAGAGGTGTCAACGATATTGACCGCATATTCGTCTGAAATGATCTTGAGCTGTTTGAGGGGTACAACGCGGTCCAAGTAGACCGTTTGCAGTCCGCTGTTTGAGTTATCAGTTAATTTTAAGCCCAATACAGCTGAAAGGACCATCATCAGCACTAAAATTCCTGCAAGCAGACCAATTCGCAAGCTGATGCGCATGTTGTTGATAATGTTCATGATATCTTCCTATATACTTGTTAGATTTGGGCGCACTTAGGATTATACCACAAATATTAAAGAGGGGGAGACTTATAATGAAAAAATAGGTGCTGCTGAATTTGTAACCGATGTCACACAGTTATCATACGTATGTGCGGGTGGGTGAGTGCTGATTATAATAGATAGAATAGGTTGCGCTCAAGTTAAATGGGAGCTAAAGGAAGTGCTTGCTCCTATGCGTTGGAAAAAAGACCGCTCCCTGGGGAAGTGGAAGAATGGAAGCGGTCTTTTTTTCAGCGGAATCCCGCCAACTACTTAACGATCAGCAATTGGACGTCGCAGACGTTAGTGTTGGTGGGGCCTGTTTTAAACAAGGCTCCTACCGTTTGAAGGAAGTGGTAGGAGTCGTTGTTTTTTAAATAGTCAGCAATGGAAAGACCCATTTCACGGGATTTTTCCAGCACAGCAGTGTCGGCAAATCCTCCGGCTGCGTCAGTCGGCCCATCGTTACCGTCAGTTGATGCGGCGAGGAAGTGGATGGATTCACCGTTCTGCTCATCCTGCCCTAAGCGCATGAGAAATTGCAGGGCCATTTCCTGATTGCGTCCGCCTTTGCCGTTTCCTTTTAAAGTCACCACTGTTTCACCGCCTGCGATAATGCAGGCCGGTTTTTTTTCCAGCAGTTCCCATTCGCGCTCATCCTGAGCTACGGCCCAGAGCATGTCTGCGGCATCCGCAGCTTCGCCCTGCAAACGGGAGGTCAGCATGCGCACATTGTATCCCAGTTCCTCGGCTTTAGCGCGTGCACCGAGCAGGGCGATACGGTTGGTGCCGATGAGGATGTTTTCAGCACGAATCCCGTTGAATTCGTCTTTTTTCAAAGTCTCCAGCAGCTTACCGGTATTACCCAGTTCAAGGGCGCGGAGCACATGATCTGGTATTTTATCTCGCAGCCCGTAATTGTCGATGATGGACATGGCATCGCAATAAGTGCTGCGGTCATAGCTGGTCAGCCCGGAAGCGATGGTATCAAGGTTGTCGCCGACAACGTCAGAAAGGATAAAGTTCAGGCTGCGAGCCGGACGAAGGCAGCGCAGAAGCCGTCCACCCTTGAGGGATGAAAGATGTTTGCGTATGCAGTTGATCTCATTGATATCAGCACCACAGGCCAGCAGGGCTTTGGTGGTGTTCTGTTTATCCTCGAGAGTAACTTCGATTTTCTCCCCTTCCACCTCAGCATGCATGGGGCTGGAGAGCAGGGCCGATCCGCCACCTGAAATCAGGTTGATAACCAGAGTTTTGTCTGTGGTGGAGCAGGCCAGTTCTTCAATTTCACGGGCGGCGCGTTCGCTGTTGGTATCCGGTACCGGATGCGCAGCCTCGATCATCTGAATGTATTTGAGCTTTTCAGTGTGTCCGTATTTTACCGAGATCAGGCCGGAATCAATGCGCTCGCCTAAAATTTTTTCAATGGCCAGAGCCATTTTTGCAGTTGCCTTGCCCGCGCCGATGACCACGATGCGTTCGAATTCCTGAAGATCAACAACCACATCGCCTTCATCCATGGCAACGGTCAGGATTTCGCCCTCAAGGGATACCCTGTTGGTGATGATTTTGTATGGATCAACGCGGTCCAATGCTTCGACAAAGATCTGTCGGAGATGTTCCTGTTCGTTGGTCATCATAGCTTGTTCCCCAGTTTCGTTTTGCAAGTTAGGCAATGCGTGTCCCCGCCTATACAGCCTTGCCGCATGCAGGGCTGCAACACCTTCCGGCAGAGAATGCCCGCTAAAGCGCGCATTGCCTATTTATTCAAACCGGCATCGCCCAAGGTCTTCAGAGCTTCGCTTAGATGCGAAGTCATCAGCTGTGCGGCCAGTTCGCCATCTCTGTTCTTGATCGCGGCCAGAATTTCTTCGTGCTCTTTGAGGCTTTTATTCGGTTGCCCCGGAATTTTCAGGGGTGCCTTCCAGCCTTCGATCATGGACTTGTAGAGTGCGTCCATAATGGATGCGAGAACCTTGTTTCCGGTTGCTTTCCCGATCAGCCGGTGAAAATCGGCATCCAGCATGATCGCCCGGGGCAGGTCTCCTTCTGCTACGGTTTTCTTGAATTCTTCGTGAGTCTTCAAAAGCTCCTCAAAGTCTTCAGCGGAAATCCGCTCTGAAGCCATACGCGCAGTGCTGGGTTCCAGCAGTGAGCGCACTTCGAAAAAATGTCGCAGAGCTTCGTAATTGTCAGTCAGCCATGTGGAAAGGGGGCTGAAGATATCTCCCTCGTAGCTTTTCACAAAAGCTCCGATTCCGGGCTGGGTTTCGATGAATCCTTTGATCTCCAAAATCCTTAGTGCTTCGCGAATAGACCCACGGCCCACCTGTAGTTCCTTCATGAGCTGGCGTTCGGAAGGAAGAGGCTCGCCTTCAGCAAAAGTCTTGTTCTTTATCAGCTCTTCCAATTGCTTGGCTGCTGTTTCAGAAACTCTGACTTTTTTTATGGGTTTGAACATTTTCGCGCACATATAGATATTTTGTTCCGTCCTTTTCTTTTGGTCCGACATCTTACTGTCTACTGGTCCTACCAGTATAACTGAGAGTAAAAAATAGTCAAGTATAGGCTCTTTTCCGGGTTAGAAATGGTAGCAGATCTATATTTACTGTTTTCTTATAAGGTTATATGTGTTATTTTACGAAAGTTAAGGTGGTGAGTGCCCATTTATCTATAAGTGGGCACTAGATGAATTTACAGGAGTGTGGTTATGAGCTGGAAAGATTTGAGATTGGCCTATAAATTTGCTGTGGGCTTCGGGTCTGTTTTGTTGTTACTGGTCCTGCTTGGAGGCTGGTCCATTTCTGGAATTGGAGCCATTGTAGGTGATGCTGAAGAAGTCATCGCCGGTAACAAACTTCGGGGAGATTTTGTCCAGAAGATTGTGGATCATCTGAACTGGGCAAATGAAGTGAATAAGCTGCTTACTGATAAGAATGTGAACTCTATTGACGTTCAGACCGATCCTCACAAATGTGGTTTCGGTAAGTGGTATTACAGCGAGGAGCGTAAAAAAGCTGAGGAATTGGTTCCTGCTATTAAGCCTCTGCTGGCTAATATTGAAGAGCATCACAATAAGTTGCATAAGTCGGCAATCGAAATTGAAGAAAAATATGAAGCAGTTGACCCCGCACTGGGTGGTTTTCTGCGGGAGAAAAAGCTGGACCACCTTTCATGGATGATCACAGTGCTTAAGCAGCTCATGAATCCGCAGTCTCAGAAAATTACAGTTCAGGCTGATCCCAGGCGTTGCGGGTTGGGTAAATGGCTTTACTCCGCCGGCGTAAGAGAGAAGTCTAAAAAAGATCCTGAGTTTGGTACTCTGGTTGAGAAAATTTTCGAACCTCATACTAAGCTGCACGAAACAGTAAAAGTCCTGAATTCCTATCTCGCACGTGGTGATAGGGCCGGGGCTCAGCAGTATTTTTCCAGCAATGTTGAAAAGTATGCAGAAGAGACTCTTGCCAGAATAGATACTTTGCTTGATTGGCATGGCCGTAAGCTTGAGCATCTTGCTGAGGCCACAAATATTTATGCCACAGTGACCGTCCCTGCACTTACTTCTGTTCAGGGCATTCTTACCGAGATTCGGGGTGTTGTTGCAGACAACATTATGACTGATCAGGAAATGCTTGATGCTGCATCAGCTACCAGACAGGTCATTGTCATTGTCAGCGTGGTTGCTTTTATTATCGGTGTGCTGATGGCCTGGATTATTGCCAGAGGAATTCTCGGTCCCCTTAATAAAGGACTGGTCTTCGTTTCCGAAGTTAGTGATGGTGACCTTTCCGCCGAGGTTGATCTAGATCGCAAGGATGAACTTGGTCGTCTTGCCGACGGTATGCGCAATATGGTTCACAGGCTGCGCAGCGTTGTAGGTGATGTTAACACGGCCTCTGACAGTGTCGCCAGCGGTAGTGAAGAGCTTTCCGCTTCTGCTGAAAGTCTGTCACAGGGAGCTACTGAGCAGGCTGCATCCATTGAGGAAGTTTCTTCTTCCATGGAAGAAATGGCTGCAAATATCAAGCAAAATGCTGAAAATGCCGTTCAGACCGAAGGTGTGGCAGAAAAGTCCCAGGCGCAGGCTTCTCAGAGTGCCGATGCTGTTGGTGAAGCTGTGCAGGCCATGAAGAGTATTGCTGAGAAGATTATGATTATTGAAGAGATCGCCCGTCAGACCAACCTGCTGGCCCTTAACGCAGCTATCGAGGCTGCAAGGGCAGGGGAGCACGGTAAGGGCTTCGCTGTTGTAGCTGCTGAGGTTCGCAAGCTTGCGGAGCGCAGTGGTATTGCAGCAGCAGAAATCAGCGAGCTTTCCTCTTCTTCTGTAGTTATTGCAGAAAGAGCAGGGGACATGCTCCAGGAGCTGGTGCCCAGTATCAGTAAGACTGCTGAATTGGTACAGGAAATTGCAGCCGCCAGCAGTGAGCAGAACACCGGGGTCAGCCAGATTAATCAGGCTATCCAGCAGCTCGATACTGTTATCCAGCAGAACGCATCAGCATCTGAGGAAATGGCCTCCACTTCCGAAGAGCTTTCCCGTCAAGGCCAGCTTCTGCAACAGGCAATGGCCTTCTTTAAGTTGAGTAGCGGGGGTGGCGTGCCCATGTTGCCCGCCGGTGGGTCAGGTCTTGAGGATGATGGGTTTGATAGGTTTTAGGTTGATTGGTTAAGTAAAATGTGAAAGGCGCATCCGGGATTCTGGATGCGCCTTATTTTTTTGGGTGTGATTTAACGGCATAAAAAAAGGGCATTTTATCTCACGATAAAATGCCCTAATCTTTTAAAATGGTGGGTCGTGCTGGGCTCGAACCAGCGACTCTCTGCTTAAAAGGCAGATACTCTACCAACTGAGTTAACGACCCGTATATTTTAAAGCGCGTCTATCAAGATTATCGAAGAGCCTGAAGCATGTCAATATTTTTCTTGAAGTTTTTGATGACCGCCGTTTTGAAAGATCATTTCCGCTTTTGCGGAGATTGTTCGGATGGTGGGTCGTGCTGGGCTCGAACCAGCGACTCTCTGCTTAAAAGGCAGATACTCTACCAACTGAGTTAACGACCCTCTCCGTGCGAACGAAGAAGCTTTTATCCAGACAGGGGTTCCCTGTCAACAAAAAAAATAAAAAAGGTTAAAATTTCTTTTTTGGATGTTAGAATTTGTCTTCGCCAATATACCTCTGGTTTTTCCTTTTTATGATTAAGTGTTTGAAATATTTGTCTAAAGCCTAAAAAAGTTGACAAAAAAATTTATTTTACATATGTTGTCTAAGCTGAGTGGAGTGCCGACACTCTTTCGGCAATAAATTATGGAGGAAACATATAAATGACTCGTAAAGACCGTACCGAAGGCATCTATAGCCGTCGCGAAGTTCTTGATGAAGGTGAAAGACGCCAATATTGCGCACTGCAGCTCAAGGAACTTCTGACTTATGCCTACCGTTATTCTGAAGACGTCAAAAAACGTTTCGACAGAGCACAGTTTCAGGTTGATAAGTTCAAAGAGCTTTCCGATCTTAAACATATACCTATCTTAAAAAAGAAAGAACTTATTTTTCTCCAGTCCATGGGACCCCGTCTCGGCGGACTGCTTACCAAAGACCTCGGCGAACTTCGCCGCATCTTTTTGTCTCCCGGTCCGATCTTCGATCCCGAAGACCGTTCTGAAGATTACTGGGGATGGACTGAGGGCTTCTACGCTGCCGGTTTCCGTTCCGGTGACGTAGCTCAGGTTACCTTCAACTACCATCTGGCTCCTGCCGGACTCATGTTCGAAGAACCCCTGCGTAACCTTAATTGCGCGGTTGTTCCCGCTGGTCCCGGTTCCACCAACAGCCAGCTCGAGATCATGCAGAAGCTTCGTGTTACCGGTTACGTCGGCACCCCCAGCTATCTCATGCACCTCGCGCAGAAAGCTGAAGAAGCAGGCCTGAACCTGCGTAAGGACCTGTACCTTGAAGTAGCATTTGTTACCGGTGAAAAATTCTCCGAAAAAATGCGTAATGATCTGGAGAAGAAATTCGACCTGATCATGCGTCAGGGATACGGTACCGCAGACGTCGGTTGTATCGGTTACGAGTGCTACCACAAGAATGGCCTGCACATCACCAACCGTGCTTTTGTTGAAATCTGCCACCCTGATACCGGTATTCCGCTTAAGGACGGCGAAGTCGGCGAAATTGTCATTACCGCTTTCAATAAAACCTACCCGCTGATCAGACTCGCTACAGGTGATCTGAGCTACATTGACCGCACACCTTGTCCTTGCGGACGTTCCACACCGCGCCTCGGTAACATCGTAGGCCGTGTTGATACCACCGCACGCATCAAGGGTATGTTCGTATACCCCCATCAGGTTGAGCAGGTTATGGCACACTTCGAAGAAGTTAAACGTTGGCAGATCGAAGTCACCAATCCCGGCGGTATTGATGAGATGACCCTGAACATCGAGGTCTCCAACTTCAAACGTGAAGATGAGCTGCTGCACATGTTCCGTGAGAAGATCAAGCTTCGCCCCATGCTCAAGGTTCTGACTCCCGGATCCCTGCCCCCGCAGATCAGACCCATTGAAGATAAGCGTAACTGGGATTAGCCCGGTATGGCTCTCAATACCATCAATAAGTGCGCAAGGACCGCTCTGGTCCTTTGCGCACTTTTTTTTGTGCTCGGCGGATGTGTGAAAAAGAATATTCCTCCTGAAATGGCGGTTTCATTCCTGCCCTGTTCCGAGGACTATCTCGATCCCGTGGGTGATTCATTATCTTATGATAAGCTCATGAGTGAGGCAGCAAAGGCTGATTATGTGCTCATCGGTGAAGGGCACACCAGCATTTGCGACCACAAAGCCCAGTTTGAAATTATTAAAGGGTTGAGTGACGGACACCGCAAGATAGCCATCGGCCTTGAAATGGTCACTGCGCAGAAACAGGATATCCTTAACCGCTTCAACCTTGGTCAGATTCCTGTTTCAGAATTGTCCAAGGAATTGGATTGGGAGAATGACTGGCGTTTTGATTTCAAAATGTTTGAGCCTATTTTTGAGTTGGCGGAAAAACGCAGGCTGACCGTTGCCGGATTGAATTTTCCTTTCTGGTTGGTCAAGGAAGTGCGCACGAAAGGACTTGAAGGACTTTCCCCGGAAAATAGGGCCATGTTGCCCAAAGAGGTCATTCCCCCCGCAGCAGAGCAGGAAGAAGGGCTGAAAGAAGTCCTAGCCATGCATCAGGGCCGTGATGCCGCCGATCCCAAACAGATTGAACGGTTTTTTCTCGTCCAGTCTCTCTGGGATACAGGTATGGCTGAAAAGGCTGTTAAGCTGCGTAAGAGTTCCGGGCATCCGGTGGTGATACTTGCAGGTGGCGGACATGTTGAGCACGGCTGGGGAATTTTCCGCAGGCTGAAAGTACTTGACCCGCAGGCCGGGATTATGACCATCATGCCCTGGCGGGGAGGTGAATTTTACCCCACAGCCGCGGATTCATTCTTTTATTGTCCGCCGTCTTATGAAAGCCGCATGGGGATGATAATTGAAATGCGTCAGGGTCGGGCCGTGATTACCGCTGTAAAGCGCGATCGCAAGGGTTACAAGAAAGGGTTGCGCCCCGGTGATATTATCACCGAAGTGCAGGGGTTTCCCGTAACCAGCCTGTCTGCCATGCACATGGGCGGTTCAAAAGCCCACAAGGAAGATAAGCCGCTGGTATTCAAAATTGAGCGCCGTGGTGAGCTTTTCGACCTTGATATGGGCAAGTTGCCCCGCGTGAAAAAAGATAAATAAGAATTTTTAGGAAGTGTAAAATGCCAGAATTGCCGGAAGTAGAAGTAATATCCCGTGGTCTTGCCGAATCTCTTGAAGGCAAGACAATTGAATCTGTTAAAATTCTCAACCACAGTTCTGTAAAAATGCCGTGGTATCTGTTTTCCTCCCGCGTAGCCGGGGAGAAGATTACCCGTGTTCATCGCCGCGCCAAGCTGCTGATCATGGATCTAGGCGAAGATTTGCATATCACTTTCCATCTTAAAATGACCGGTCGTGTGCTGGCCCACGAAGGCCCCACAACCCCGGAAACGCATACCCGTATAGTTTTCGGCCTGACCGACGGCAGTTCCATAGAATTTCACGACACCCGCAAGTTCGGTGAAGTGCGTGCCCTGAACAACGATGAGTTGCAGGAGTGGGATTTCTACAAGAATCTCGGACCTGAACCGCTGGAAGTAACAGCCGAAGAACTTGCCGGGCGCATTGTAGGTCGCAAGGCTCAGATCAAAGGTCTGCTGCTCAATCAGTCTGTTGTTGCGGGTTGTGGAAACATCTACGCTGATGAATCCCTGTTCCGTGCCGGAATCCATCCCAAGGCTAAAGCTTCTGATCTTTCCAAGGAATCTCTGGTAAAGCTTTTCTTTGAATTGCAGGCTGTACTTAAGCTGGCTATTCAGGAGAATGGCAGTTCCATCCGCGATTACGTGGATGCAGGTGGCGATGCCGGGGGATTCCAGAACAGCTTCAAGGCTTACGGCAAAAAGGGTGAGAAGTGCCCGGATTGCGGCAAAGTTTTTGAAGGCGCGACCGTCGCAGGGCGCAGTTCCACTTTTTGTTCTGATTGCCAGAAAATGAAGGATTAGTATGCCTTCGGCGACCCTCCGGGGGCCAAAGAAACTTTTTGGAA
>DDLU01000166.1 GCA_002340305.1 Desulfovibrio sp. UBA2564 | reverse complement strand
CCTGCAACATACCTTCACGCTTGGCATTTTCCGCTTCCTTGCGTGCTTCTTCTGCTTCAAGTGTTGCCTGCTGAGCTTTACCGGTTTCCTCAGCGGCAAGTCGGGTCTGTTCATTGGCTTCGCTGATTTTTTCTTTCAGCGTTACAACCATAGCGTTAAGGTTGTTAGCCAGAACTCCAACCTCATCGCGGGTCTTGATGTTCAGAACGTTGTCGAGATCGCCTTCAGCAACTGCTGTTGCGTATCTGGTAGCTTCAACAATAGGGTTGGACATGGAACGGGCGTAGAACCATGCAGCAAGCATGATCAGCGGCAGGATGATCAGGATGACCAGCAGTGAAGAGGTTGCGACATTGTTTTGCGCCGTAACCATATCTGAAATGGGCAGTCCGATGAACCACATACCGACGTTTTGACCGTTTACGCCTTTGATGGGCCAGTAGGCTGTCTGGTAATCGATGCCAAGAATATTGTTGCGGGCCAGAAAAGTTTCGCCTCGGTTAATTACTGTGGTAGTTACTTTATGGTTAGTCATCTTGGTGCCGACCGCGCGGTGTCCGTTTTTGACGATGGTGGTCATTTCGCGGGTGTCACCATTAAATACAGTAACTTCAAGGTCGGAGAATTTTTTAATATCATCAACGAAAGCTTCATCAGAGAGCGATGTTCCGAGTGAGATTGTTCCGATGATTTCTCCATTATATTTAATGGGGGCCGCTGCCCGTATGGAGAAGGGGATTTCTTTACCTTTAATAATACCTGAGGTCACTTGACCGCGCAGGGCGTTGCTGACTGCTCCCTGAGCGTTAACATTGTCACCCAGACTGCTGGCGTGTGCACGACCCAGAACCACACCATTTGCATCAGTCAGAGTCAGGAATTCCGAGCCTGTCTCAGACATCAGTGAACGCAGCTCTTTCTGTAATTCCTTTGAGTTGCCCTGATTAATCAACTGGATCAGGTCAATCTCATGAGACAGCAGTTCTGCTTTTTCTTTGAAATTTTTCGATAAGCCGCTGATATGCCTATCAACAACTTTTTTCATGGTTGAAATATTACGGATAGATTCTTTAGAAAAACCTTCGGCAACGTAATGGTTAACTGTCAGGAAAATTGATGCGGCAGTCAACAAAGCGATTACCACAGCCATCAGCACGATTTTGTTGCGAATTGAAAAGTTCATGACACCCTTTTGATAAAAAAAATTGCTTTCCCTGCCTTTCTGGGACATATCTCCCCAGAGTTCCCTGAAAGGCCGCCTCCACAGCATGTGTCATACGGCATGGCAGTCTCATTTTTGAGACACCTTACTGTTGATATAGTTTAAGCCTGTGATGAGTGTGAAAAATATGCAATTATAAATAATATGTGCGTAATTTGACACATATTACATGCAAAGGTGTATGTTAATTTAACTTTCCCGATACACCTCAGGTCTCTGTTTCTCTTCGGTTTTCGGGTAAACTTCGAATATTACAGCATACATATGTTCTCTCCTGAACAAAGTAGGTCTTTTTCAATTTTATGGATGGCAGAATTAACACTCCTCTGAATTTTCAGGCAAGCTATTTCCGGAAATTACTGTCTGATTAGTTATATGGTTGAAATGACATGTTAAAAAGTGAAAACACTATACTTAATATACTTTGTGGTCTTGAAAAAAAGACCCTTTTCAAACGGTGGTTAATATCGTTAAGTTGCATATTCTCAGTGTGTTAGATTATCTAGTCTTAAAATGCAGACTCCATTTTTTCAGACTTTGTGCAAAAAGGCACAAATCGGATGCGTTTTTGCGACCTTCAGAAATTATAATATTTTTTTCACAAGATTAAATATTACGCGTTAAAATCTTTTATTCCGGGATTTTGAGCACCTAAAATAATTATCCTAATGTGAATTTATAAATCCATGGTATAGTAATTGCTTACTAAGGTGAGTTGAACGAATACTCAATTGTCTTCGGTACTTGCGGTTTAAGTGCCGGTAGTTTTAGGCAATTGTTTATCGTTGCTGGTCGTAGGTTAAGCTTCTATCGATACTTGACCCAAGCGGTATTTTTTGGAAAGGGTTACTCCGAAATAAATACTGAATGATTGACCAATCACTTTATTGCCTTCGCGGTTCTCCTTTCACAGCGATCCTTTCCCAAAGGTTCGGAAAGAATAACAGCGGGGGCGGACTGAATCTTTCTTAAGGCTGTGGGTTGTGGGTTCCATACACTTTTTAAAGATTTACCGGAGGATGAAACTGCAAATTGACGCATAGGGTTTGCTTCTAATCGGTAGTTTCCGGCCTTTGTGCCTTAATCTTGAATCTTTCTAAATTAAGGATTGATCCGTTGAAGAACAGATATATCCCAATAACTTTAATTGTTGCTGTTTTGTCCGTTGCGGCATTGGCAGGGTTTCTTTTCCCGCCGGCAGTGCAGGAAAATCCGCCTCGTGTCATCCTGGACAACAGTGGCGGCAGGGTAATTTTTAACCATTTCGCCCATGCTGACGAGTTTGGCTACGAATGTTCCGACTGTCACCATGATGATATCGGTCAGGAAAGACCTATTGCTTGCGGAAGCTGTCATCCGGCTGCTTTCGATGCCAAATTCAGGGCTGAACACCAGAAGAATTTTTCCACCGAGGAAGCATGTCTGCGTTGCCATGATGATGTTCCCGCC
>DDLU01000198.1 GCA_002340305.1 Desulfovibrio sp. UBA2564 | reverse complement strand
GGGGAGTGCTGACATGGTATTTTTTATGCCTAATTCAGTTTTTAGGGGTCTACTCGGGTCTACACCAAACAAAGGGGGGGCTACACCAAACAAAGGGGCACACGCCTGAATGATCAAATTTCCAACCGTTAATTTTCTTTTCGCCTACCCGCACAAAACCCGCACACGCAGCCGATAGTTTTCAAAGTTTCTAAACCCGTATGCCCGCCTTTGGATGAGCTTCATCTTGCGATGAAATCCTTCGGTTGTTCCGTTGCTTTTACCGTAGCGAAACATCCGGGCCACTTCTTCTTCCTAATCTCGGTTCATTTTATCGAAGCGACTGTTTTCGAAAGTAATTTGTGTAGCTCTTCTTTGTTGTCTTGTTTAATCTTTGCCGAGACCTGTGGTTCAGGAATCAGATTTGCAGGTAGCGAAGGTTAGGAAAATAATGCGTAACCTCTTCGAGCTTAATTCGTTTCAGGTTTGCGATCCTTTTTTCGTTATTTTGGCTGCTTAGAATCTTTTTGCGTTTAAAAATATACTCAATTCAATGTCTTATAATTAAGCTGTTGAATTATTGAGTGAAAGCAAAAAAGTTGCAAATTAATTTATTTTGACACTAAACACAGTCGAAAATCTGTGGTAAGGGGTAGATATCTATCCGTGCCAGTAATGCTTTGGGTCGGTTTTGTGTCTAATGTAATTGTTTGATTTTATACTGTTTTTCAATTTAAATCACGGGAAGGTAAGTATGGTTACTGAAAATGAAGTCCGCGAAATTGAGAATGGTTTAATTGATATTATTGAGGAAGGAATTTCCGCATCCGCGTTGGCTGAACAAATTGAACGTTTTAAGATTGGATTTGCCCCCACTCAGCTTGAACGGGCTTGTACTTTGCATGATGGAATTTATCGTATTCAGCCTGATGAAAAAGAAGAATTGCTGGATTGTTTTGAAGAAGCGGCAGACGAAGGGCGTTTTACCAAGTTCGTTCCTGCCTCCGGTGCTGCTACCCGTATGTTCAAACATCTGCTGGCCAGATTGAATAATGAAGAATTGTCCGAAACGGATTCTGAAATGGTTCAGACTTTTATGGATTTGTTGCCTGTCCTGCCTTTTTATAAAGATTTACAAGATTGTATGGCTACGAAGGGTCAGAATCTTGAGGAAGCTTATGCTGCCCAGGAATATGAGTTAATTCTTGATTATCTGCTGACTGAAAAGGGACTGAACTATGCCGCTTTGCCCAAGGGCTTGATTCCATTCCATCGTTATGAAGATGGCTACCGTACTCCTTTTGAAGAGCATCTTGCCGAGGCTATTGCCCATACCAAGGATCGTCGCGGTAAGGTTAAGTTGCATTTTACTGTTTCTCCGGTTCACGAGCAGGTTGTGAGGGATCATGTTGAAGAAGCCATGTGCAAGTATCCTGATTGCCGGTTTGAAATTGATTTTTCCCAGCAGTGCCAAAAGACCGATACCGTAGCGGTTGACATGAATAATGGAGTGTTCCGTACAGATGATGGAAAGATTCATTTTCGGCCAGCCGGGCATGGTGCTTTGCTTGATAATCTGCACAAGATGCGCGGTGATCTGGTCTATCTTAAGAATATAGATAATGTAGTTCCCGACAGCATAAAGGGTGATACCCTTGAGTACAAGAAGCTTCTTGGTGGGCTGCTGGTTAAGTTGCAGGATCAGATTTTCGAATGTCTGAATATGCTTGAAAATCACAATTGCAGCGAGTTCGAAGTTGCGGCGGTGGCGATATTTGCAGTTTCCCATCTTTCCATGCAGCTCCCGGATAATTTCGGGCAGATGAGTCTTGAAGACAAAATCAGCATGCTGCGTGTGCGCCTTTCCAAGCCCATCCGTGTTTGCGGAATGGTTAAGAATGAAGGCGAACCTGGCGGCGGACCTTTCTGGGTTAATGGTCCTGACGGTTTTGTCTCACCGCAGATTGTGGAGAAGAGTCAGGTTGATATGAATGATCCCGAACAGGCGGCGATTGTGCGGACTGCGACTCATTTTAACCCGGTTGATCTGGTTTGCGGTATGAGAAGTAACCATGGTGAGTGGTATGCCCTTAAGAATTTCACTGATCCTGAAACCGGATTTATCTCTAGTAAGTCCAAGGATGGTCGCATACTGAAGGCGATGGAGCTTCCCGGTTTGTGGAATGGTTCCATGGCTGATTGGATTACCGTGTTTGTGGAAGTTCCTTTGAGCACTTTTTCTCCGGTAAAGACCGTTAATGACCTGCTTAAGGATGAACACCGTAAGTAGCATGTGTTTATTGAAAATAAGTTAAGATCGTTCCTAAGCTGGATAGGAACGATCTTTTTTTTGTTGTTCTTAGAAGAGTGCGTGTTAACTTATCCAGTTTACATCGATTTTTCAATAGCCTCGGCTCTTTTGATCATTTGTGCTGCGATGCTTTCCAGAATTTTACTTCCGGAAGCAATAGTTTTCAGTTTCTGCTCATCAGTTTGAACTCTTCTGAAAACCCACTGGGCGATGTAAAAAGTGTCATCGGGCTTATCACATGCACCTGCGCAATAGGATTTAATTTTCTGGGTGATGCCTGTTTTAATTTTTTCCCTGATTGTGATGGCATCTTTTAAAATTTTACCAGAGTGGGTAGCTTTGTTCCGTGCAGATTCAGACTTGGTTTTACGGGAGTTATCCAGATCAAGTTGAAATAAGCCATTAGCAGAGTCTACGCGTCTTTCCGCTTTGCCGTAACTGTCCAATGCCTGCAAAAGATCGGGATTATCGGCAACTGTTTTGAATACTGCCGCAACATGTTTGAGGGGAATACTGCTTGTGAGGAACATCTCGGCACGCTGTTTTCTTGTTAATTCATGGGTGGAGGTGTTTCCTCTTTCCACAAATTGCCTTTCCGCAAGGATTCCTTTCTCTTCAATGAGGTCCAGCAGCTGTCCGGTTTCTGATCTTGTCCGGTTGTTCAGGTTGCCGGGAGTAAACAGGTAAGACCAGATGGATTTTCTTGCTTTGACAAGGTTCTCCGCATTAGGCATGAGGCCGCGAAGATTTAGGCCGAAATGCATGTTGATCCCTTTAAAAGAAGCAGAACTGAACCCCTGTTCGGTTTTGTAGGGCAGTGTGCCGGCCGGATGATAGTTGTCGGCAATGTATTGGGCGAGGTTATCTAAAAATACTTCGGTGATGATGTTTTTTTTGATTTTATCTACTGCTTTTTCAACGGGCGATTGCGCTGTTTTATTGGCTGCGGCGGTATTGTTTTTGTCCTGTAATGTCCCGTTTTTGTCTGTAGTCGTTTCAGGTTTGGTTTTACTCTTCTGATTGGGAGTTATCGCATTTCCGGATCTAGCCACTTTACCGGAAACAGGCATTTTACCGCTTGATCCGTTTTCTGTGACCCATGCAGGGGCGGCCACTTCCAATCCGTCTTTCTCACTCAAGTCTGTTTTTACGTAGAAGAATAGGGCAGCCGCTGAAATTACGAAAACAATTCCGAATATCATAGCAGGGACTTTGAATTTATTCATTGTGGCTCCAAATTGATTACCAATGACGGTTCCATGCGAATTTAACTGTATTTGTCGGGCAGCAGATGCCGGAATCCGGTCTCATGGCTGCAAGGTATACAGCACCTTTTGCCGCCTGACGTGCTATGCGCCTGACCTTTGAAAAAAGCTCTAGTTGTTCGACCATTTCCGGGACGGGAATATTTCCTGTTCCACCCGAGGAAAGCAGTTTTGCTTTTAAGTCATTATATGCGGATAACATGTCATGTATCATGTTGTCGATTTTACAAAACTCCTCTGAACATGGATGTTCTGCAACATTTAAGACACCAATACATGAATTTTTAAATACCGTGACCATGTCTGCGTCAGGGCCAAGAAGGTCAAGGGCCGGCTTAAGCCGTTTGTGTTCAAGTGATGCGCAGAGTGCTCCTGCGGTGCGGAGGTATTGTAAGACACGTAGAGCAGTAGCTACCTGCTGTCCCTGTTGTTCGCTCAGGGGACGTGATTGCAGTCTGGCACAAAATGTACGCGCTGCTTCGATAAGGCTGTCCTGAGCCGTTTTATCCGCCGTAAGTGCGGCGTAGCTGAAGTCTGAGTTTAATCCTTTACGCACAATCCTTCGGGTCAGTTTGCCGACACGCTCCACCTCAAGGGTGAGGGCCTCCAGCGCGAGGGCAGGGGTGCCGATGACGTTGTTATCCAGATATTTGGGCCGACCACGCTCATCTGCCTGGCTTGCGAATCTTTTTTCAATAAAAGATACCAGCTTGTCCGTAAAAGGCCAGAGTATGAGTACTCCCAAAAAGTTGAATGCAGTATGGAAAAGGGCAAGAACCACAGCAGGTTCATGATTCATATCCATTATATCCATACAGAAAAGAATGGTTTTGATAAGAAATGGAAGTAAGGCAAGCGCGGCAAGGGCGGTGATAATATTGAAAATGATATGCCCGGTGGCAACTTTTTTAGCATTAACAGTAGCACCGATAACGGAGAGGGCTGCTGTGGATGTGGTTCCGATGTTGGTGCCGATAACTGCGGCTGCGCCCTGATTGAGGTCCATAAGTCCGCTGACAGTAGCAGTCAGTGCCAGTGCCATAGCTGCACTTGAACTCTGCATAAGCAGGGTCAGCATCAGGCCGATACCGATAAAAATCGGAATGGACAATGTGCCCATTGCTGCAAAAGAAGTGAGGTCAATTGAAGACTCAATGCCTTTAAAAGCCATTTGCAGGGTAGAAATGCCCATAAGGAACAGGCCGAATCCGGCAAAGGCATCGCCGAAAAATGCTCGTCTGGTCGTCTGCCCACTTAATCTTAACAGAGCACCAAGGGCGATTACAGGCAGGGCGAAAGCCTTCAGGTTTATACTGAACCCTACAGCCGCGACAATCCATCCAGTAACGGTTGTCCCGATGTTGCTGCCGTAAATGACTCCGATGGACTGCGAAAGGGTAATCAGTCCGGCATTAACAAAGCCGATTACAGCTACTGTAACCGCACTTGATGATTGTACCAGTGCAGTAATCAGGAAACCGGAGAAAAGACCTCGTCCCGGACTTTTAGTCCATTCCCCGAGAATCTTTTTCAGGGATTTACCTGCGGCCTGCTTCAAACCTGTGGTCATCAAGCGCATGCCGATTAAAAAAAAGGCCCAGTCCGCCGAAGAGATTTCCGAGTAATGCTATATTCATATCAGATCATTTACTACCTTGTTGAAATTTTGAATAAAAATATGATCTAATATTCTCCCGAGCAGGTAGAAAAATCAAGAAAAAGGTTATAGGACGCAGGCGAAAAGGCTTTGCCTTGTAACAAAAATCCCTCCAATGCCATAGCAAAGGAGGGATTTTTAAGCTCTAATTAAACCAGCTGAAATTATTCAGGCTTGATTTTAATATCCATTTTGTTCATTGCTTCGATGATTTTGCCGCTGATGTCAGCTGACTCATCGTAGCTGATGGCAGATTCAGTGGAGAGGATGGCAGAGTATCCGTTAGCCCTGCGGTATTCGTCAACAGCTTTGGTGAAGCCGTTCTGCAGTGCTTCTACAATGCGGTTCTGTTCTGCACCCATTTTGTTCTGGTATTCGCCAAGAGCTTCCTGAAACTTGCGGGTGTTTTCTTCGGTCTGGTTGCCCGCAAGAGCTTTCTGCATTTCAGCGAACTTGCTCTGGAATTCTTCGCCGGATTTCTTGAGGTAGTCCATACCTTCGGTTCCGGCCTTACATTCTTTGAATACTTTGTTGGTGTCTACGAATCCGATTTTTGCACCGGAGGTTGCCTGCTGTTGGCAGCCGGCTACGAAAGCGGCCATAGCGATGATGAGTGCGACTTTGAGCATGTTTTTAAACATTAGATTACTCCGTTGAGTTAAAATTATTTTCATTTAGAGTTAATCGGTATAAACTCGGATGGGTGTCATGTAAAATAAAAAAATGGTTTAAAGCAAATTATACCATATCGAAATTAAAATTTTGTACATTTCCGAAAATTATGCTATGAATATTTTCGAAAGTGAACATTGGATAGTGGTGCATTCGTATTTTTCCAATCAATTGGGGACTGTAAATTTTTTACCCAAATAAAATATTGAGGATAAGATCATGAGAACCAAAGTTGTTGCCACACTCGGCCCCGGCTCCAGCAATGTAGAGACCATTACTAAGATGGTCGAAAATGGCGTAAGGATTCTTCGCCTTAACTTTTCGCACTCTGATGCAGAGAGCTTTAAGCCCGTTGTTGCTATGATTCGCCAGATTGAAAAAGAACTTTCCACTCCCCTGACCATTATGGGGGACCTCTGCGGCCCCAAAATCAGGGTTGGCGTGATTGAGGATGCTCCGCACGATATTGAGTCCCGAGCTTATGTCTATCTCGGTCTTCCCGAAGTGGCTGGCAAGGCCAAAGATCTACCTTTTATTCCGCTTGATCAGCCTGAACTTTTGCAGGGACTTGAGGACGGAATGGAAGTCTCCCTCAGCGACGGAATGCTCCAATTTTTCGTAACCGAAACCCTTGAGAAAAATAAGCTCTATAAACTTCAGGCCCAGAATGCAGGTCTGCTTGCTTCCAAAAAGGGCATTACCTTTCCCGGCAAGCACATTGCGCTGCCTGCTTTTACTGAAAAGGATAAAGTTGATCTGGCTGGATGTATCGAGATTGGCGTAGATGCTGTTGCAATGTCTTTTGTTCAGACCGCACAGGATGTTCAGGACGTACTGGATGCAATGAACAAACATGGCGTAGTGCTGCCTATCATCGCTAAGATTGAGCGTCAGAACGCTGTTGAAAATATTGAATCCATTCTTGAACTTGCCAGTGGCATAATGGTTGCCCGTGGTGATCTTGGTCTTGAGTGCAAGCTCTCTACTGTTCCCGTTATCCAGAAAAAGCTCATCCGCGCTGCACGCCACGCCCAGAAGCCGGTAATCGTCGCAACTCAGATGATGCTTTCCATGGTTAAGAATCCTATCCCCACCCGTGCGGAAGCAAACGATGTTGCTAACGCAATAATGGATGGTGCAGATTGCTGTATGCTTTCCGAGGAAACTGCAATTGGTGCATACCCCGCTGAAGCCGTAGGTTACATCAAAGAAATCGCAGAAGGTACCGAGCCTTATTATTTAGAGCGTACCAAAGGTCCCTATAAGCCTGCTGACGAGCTTGTACCTAATCCTGTCAAGTACCTGAGCTACTCTGCATGTCTGCTCGCAAAGGATATCGATAGTCCTGCAATTATCTGCCACTCTTCCAGCGGTTCTTCTGCAAGGCTTGTTTGTAGCCGTAGACCTGCGCAACCTGTTTACTGCCTGACTCCTGATAAGAGTGTTCCCGCTTATCTTAACTTTTTCTGGGGTATCACTCCCATTGTGACTGAGTCCAAGCTTAAAAATCACAGGGACCGCCTGGTAGAATTCCTCGAAGCTGAGGATAAGTTCGCAAAAGGCGAGGGCTTCGTGCTTGTTTCAGGACAGCCCACTCCCGGTCAGACTATGCCCAAAACAAATGAAGTGAAGCTTTACTACAAGTAGTTAAGAGTCTCATATGAAGATAAAAACTCCCGATGGCGTTGCTGTCGGGAGTTTTTTTAGCCTTCATTTATTTTATCTTTGATTAGCCCGTAAAAAGAATTAGAGCTGGATTGGAAGTGCCAGCCTAGGTGTGTTTTACATTTGGAACAGGTAGCTATCTGCCATGTGTATCCGGCGAACCATGTAAATTCAGCTGATGGTTTACCAAGTGTCACACAGCCCGTTGCAGCGGAAAAGCACCTGATTTGGAATACATAGCCATGAGGATTGAAAAAGGCGTGCTCGTGGCTGTTTTTAACATTCGTGCTGAAAGAGTTGTTTGTGATCTCAAAGCCGCACTCACGGCATGTTATTGCTTTTTCATTGAATTCCTCAAGCTCAGTTTCGCCTTTAACCTCAATGCCGGAGTTTGGGCCGGGAGGCGTTGATTTAAGAAACGAGCAGGGAAGTGGGGGCTTGTTTAGGTGCATATATTCAATATAGCTTGCGAGGCAGGGAAGGGTAAAGAAAAGAATAAACAAAAGAAAAAGGCTACTTTCATTTGAAAGCAGCCTTTGAGCTATCTGGCTCCCCGGGAGGGACTTGAACCCCCAACCTAGTGATTAACAGTCACCCGCTCTGCCGATTGAGCCACCGAGGAATATTTATGTTGTTGAGGTGTTTTCCTCTTCAACGAGAACAGTTTCTACGGACTTGCTCTTGAGTTGTCAAACATTATCTTTAAATTAATTCATTTTTAATTAAATTGTCATGAAATAAAGTATGTTAGATCAGGTCCTGCAGGCTTGAACCACAAAAGTGGTGTGAATCGGGCGCGCATTTTGTTCTGCGGAAGCGAGATGCTGAGAGTTGAGTGCTTGGTAAGGTGTTTGTAGAGGAAATAAAAAAAGGCTACTTTCATTTGAAAGCAGCCTTTGAGCTATCTGGCTCCCCGGGAGGGACTTGAACCCCCAACCTAGTGATTAACAGTCACCCGCTCTGCCGATTGAGCCACCGAGGAATATTTATGTTGATGAGCGTTTTCCCCTTCAACGAGAACAGTTTTTACGGACTTGCTCTTGAGTTGTCAAACATTATCTTTAAATTAATTAAATTTTTATGAAATAATTATGAAATAAAGTATGTTAGGTCATTATGGGCTTGAATCAAAAAAATTGTGAATTGAGTACGAATCTGATTTTGGGAAAGCTAATTAGTAATGTTTTAGCATTTGGGTAGGTTTTGCGGAGGGTAAAAGAAAAGGCTACTTTCATTTGAAAGCAGCCTTTGAGCTATCTGGCTCCCCGGGAGGGACTTGAACCCCCAACCTAGTGATTAACAGTCACCCGCTCTGCCGATTGAGCCACCGAGGAATAGTTGGTTGTTGCTGCATTTATCGCTGCAACGAAGATGGTTTCTACGGATAAGTTTGGACTATGTCAAATATTATCTTTAATTTAATTTAAATTTTCTTTAGACTTTCTTTCAGGGATTGAATTTTGGTATTTCCGGTTGTTTTTATCTGCTGATGTTTATGAATTTCTCTGATTTGTTTGAAGCCGGAATCCAATCGTTTTCTTTTCAGGGTATATATATTTAAATGTAGGGAATGGAATTTGATTGTAGATCGATTCTGGGTGTGGAGTGGGGTAGGTCTTTGAGATGAAAAGAAAAAGGCTGCCTTCATACGAAGGCAGCCCTTGAGCTATCTGGCTCCCCGGGAGGGACTTGAACCCCCAACCTAGTGATTAACAGTCACCCGCTCTGCCGATTGAGCCACCGAGGAATAGTTGGTTATTGCTGCATTTACCGCTGCAACGAAGATGGTTTCTACGGATTTGCTTCGCACTTGTCAAATACTTTTTTGAAAAAAAATGTGCGCGAAAGTGAGGTATTAAAGATGTACTTTCTTGACGACAAAGGTTAATTAGCTTAGGCAGTCAACGGATCTTGTAATTATCTAGACTTTATTCGGTTACGGAGAATTAATAACTTGAGCGGCAAGAAGAAAAAACAAATCAAGCTGGCAACCAAATCCGAGCATGTGCAGTCATTTATGCCCATGCTTGAGGCTCTGCAAGCTCAGAACGAACTCAATCAGGTTCTGAAGAATCGTGTTGAAAAAGCCTGTGGCCTTCTCGACGAAGGTATCCCGCTTTACCCCAACGACTTCAATAAAGATACAGAAGTCTCAGATATATGGGGCAATTATGACAACCTCGGAGGAGAAGAGCTGGAAGCTCTGGGCAAGAAGTTTAAGCTTGCCGGTAGAGTTATCACTCATCGTTCCTTTGGTAAGGTCGCATTCTTTCATCTTCAGGATCCGACCGGCAGGATTCAGGTTTACGTAGCGCGCGATGAACTCGGTGTTGACCTGTATAAAATTTTCAAGAAATTCGATATCGGCGATATCGTCGGCGTTGAAGGGACTCTTTTCAGGACCAAGACTGATGAGCTGACCCTTAAGGCTGAAAAGGTAGACCTGATCACCAAATCCATGCGCCCGCTTCCTGAGAAGTATCACGGGCTTAAGGATGTGGAGACCAGATACCGTCAGCGTTACGTTGACCTTATCGTTACCCCCCGCGCTCGCGAAATATTTCAGAAGCGCACCATGATTGTTCGAGCTATCCGCAATTACCTTGATGCCAAGGGTTTTATGGAAGTAGAAACTCCCATGATGCATCCTATCGCAGGTGGTGCGGCTGCGCGTCCTTTCACGACCCACCACAATGCACTTGACATGCAGCTCTACATGCGCATCGCACCGGAGCTTTACCTCAAGCGTTTGCTGGTTGGCGGTTTTGAAAAGGTATACGAAATCAACCGTAACTTCCGTAACGAGGGTATCTCCGTAAGGCACAACCCTGAATTCACTATGCTTGAATTCTACTGGGCTTATGCCAACTTTGAAGACCTCATGGATTTGACAGAGGATATGATTTCCTCCGTTTGTAAGGAAGTTAACGGCAGCACTGTAATTCAGTATCAGGACGCAGAGATTGATCTGACTCCCGGAGCTTGGCATCGCGTAGCTTTCCACGAATCCCTTGAGAAGATCGGTGGCGTTTCACCTGAAGTATACAATGACTACGATCAGTGTAGAGATTTGGTTAAAAAGCTTGGTGAAAAGGCAGTTGAGGGAGAAAAACTCGGTAAGCTGCAGGCTAAGCTCTTTGACGCGTTGGTTGAGCCTAAGCTGATCCAGCCTCACTTCATTTATCATTACCCCACCGACATTTCCCCTCTTTCCAGAAGAAACGAGGAGAACCCGGAGATCACTGACCGTTTTGAGCTTTTCATGTATGGTCGTGAATTGGCTAACGCCTTTTCCGAGCTTAACGACCCCGTAGACCAGCGTTGTCGTTTCATGGATCAGGTTGCTGAGAAAGATGCCGGTGATGATGAAGCACACAACATGGACGAGGACTACGTCCGTGCCCTTGAATATGGTATGCCTCCGGCTGCCGGCCAAGGAATCGGTATTGACCGTCTGGTGATGATGCTGACTGATAGTGCAAACATCAGAGAAGTTATTCTGTTCCCGCTGCTTAGGCATGAAGCTGCATCCGGTAATGGTGGCTCATGAAGTTTGAACTCTTCGTCGCACTGAGATATCTTTTCAACCTGAGAAAAAACAACTTCATCTCAGTGATATCTCTTTTTGCCGTGTGCGGCGTTGCCTTGGGCGTAGCAGCCCTGATTGTGGTGATAGGGGTCATGAACGGTTTTTCAACCGATTTGCGGGATAAGATTCTCGGAGTCAATGCCCACGTCATAGTGACTGCTTACGACGGCACGCTTGAAAACTATCATCACATGACCAATAGAATTGAGAAGATTCCGGGCGTTACAGGTGTAACGCCCTTTATCTATTCTGAGGTAATGCTTTCCAGCGGCGGGGGAGTAAAGGGCGTTGTGCTGAGAGGGGTTGATGCTGAGACCGCAAAAGGTGTACTCAGCCTACCCGGTGACATTGTTTCCGGTACAGTTGACTCTCTTGCGAAAGATAGTAAAATACCTGAAATTGTTATCGGAAATCAGCTTGCCAAGCGTCTTGGGTTGTTGGTAGGTGATACTGTAAATCTGTTATCACCTTCCGGTACCCGAACTGCTGCCGGTTTTACCCCGAAAGTCCGTGTGTTTAAGGTCGGCGGAATTTTTCGCACCGGTATGTATGAGTATGATTCTTCATTGGCGTACATCAGCAATACCGCTGCCCAGAAACTGCTTGGTTTCAAACGGGATTTTGTATCCGGCCTTGAAGTCCGTCTCGCAGACGTATATGCCGTTGATAATATAGGCAAACTTCTTGATAGGGAACTTGCCGGATATCCGGTGCAGATCAGAAACTGGCAGGAAATGAATGCTAACCTGTTTGCTGCGCTTAAGTTAGAAAAGACAGCTATGTTTATCATTCTCGCAATGATTGTGATGGTCGGTTCTTTCAGTATCATTACAACCCTTGTCATGCTGGTTATGCAGAAGACCAAGGATATTGCTGTGTTGATGTCCATGGGCGCAACTTCCGGAAGTATTAAAAGAATTTTTATGTTGCAGGGAACTCTGATCGGATTGATCGGGACCTCCATCGGCTATCTGATCGGTATCCCGGTGGCTCTTCTGCTTAAGAAGTATCAGTTCATTAAGCTTCCCAGCAATGTCTATCCTGTGGATTATTTGCCTATCCGGATGGATTGGCTGGATTTGACAATTATCGGTGTTGCAGCGTTTCTGCTTTGTTTTCTGGCTACTTTGTATCCGGCAAGACAGGCAGCAGCTTTGGAACCGGCACAGGCTTTAAGGTATGAGTAATTTGCTTTACGAACTTACCGATATCGTTAAGGAATATGAAGGACCGAACGAGACTGTGCGGATTCTGGATAATATTAACCTTAAGGTTGATGCCGGAGAGTCTCTTGCCATTCTCGGTTCTTCCGGGTCCGGTAAGACAACACTGCTACATATTCTCGGTACTTTGGATACCGTCAGCAGCGGAAACATCCATTTTGCGGGAATGAATATTAATGATATGACAGCTGAAAAACGGGCCGAAGTCAGGAATAGGGAAATCGGTTTTGTTTTTCAATTTCATCACCTTCTTCCGGAGTTTACCACTCTGGAGAATGTTGCTCTTCCTGCCATGATGGCAGGCATAGGTCAGGGGGAAGCCTCTGACATGGCCCGTGAAGCCCTTGGGCTGGTAGGGTTGCAAAAAAGGATTGATCACCGGGTAACAACATTATCCGGAGGGGAGAGGCAGCGGGCAGCCATAGCACGCGCTATCCTGCTTAAGCCGAAAGTCCTGCTTGCAGATGAACCTACCGGTAACTTGGACGAGAAGACAGGGACAATGGTCGGCGAGATGCTGGCATCCCTTAATGAAGAGCTGGGAATGACGCTCATTGTTGTGACTCACAATATGGATTTAGCTGGTGTTATGAAACGCCGGCTTGAGTTGCGTTCCGGAGAACTGTATGCCCAGAACTAGAATTCTGCTTTTACTGATTGCGGCAACTCTTGCTTTTCTGATTAATTTTGGAGCAGGCAAGGCTCAGGCTGAAGATGCCTCAAGCATCATTATTGCCGTACTTCCTTTTGAAGTTAATGCTGACGCTGATACACAATACCTCAAAGACAGTTTACCCACTCTTCTTTCCGACAGATTGCGTGAAGCTGGCTTCCGTGTAGTCGATCAGAAAAAGGTCATGGAACTTGTTGACGAGCAGGGATACGAATTTTTAAACATTCAGGCAGCCAAAGATATGTCTTTGCTGGCTGGAGCCGGATACTCCGTTTATGGCAGTTTCAGCCAGATCGGTGAAGATTTAAGCCTTGATGTTCGTCTCGTGGAGGCTTTCGGCATGAAGCCTGCGGTTCCTCTTTTTGTTACTAAGAAAGGGCTGATTAACCTTCTGCCTGCTGTTGATGAGCTGGTAGCCAAGATGAAGCTTGAGCTGCTTAGTCAGGATAAGATTGCGGATGTTGAAGTTCGCGGCTGCCGTGTTCTTGATAAAGACGTTATTCTAATGCGTACCAATATCAAGACCGGAGATATTTACACTCCTTCTAAGATCAACACAGACCTCAAAAATATTTACGCTCTCGGTTACTTCGACGATGTCAAAGTCAAGGTTACAGATGTTCCCGGTGGTAAGAAAATTATTTTTGATGTGAAGGAAAGACCCCGTATTCAGGCGATTTCTGTCAAAGGTGAAGATGCTCTTGATGCCGAGGATATTCTTGCGGCAGTTAATACCAAGAAAGGCGCGGTTATGAACCCTAAAGTTCTTTCCGATGACCTGAACACCCTGCATGAAATGTATCGCAAGGAAGGGTATTACAACGCCAAAATTAATTACAATATTGAAGGTGAAGGGGCGCAGGCCCGCTTGAACCTTAATATTGACGAAGGCAAAAAGCTTTATATTGAAGGCATTAAGATTGAAGGAGCCAAGCAGCTTGATCCTGACGAAGTTAAAGACCAGCTGGCTCTGACTGAAAGAGGCTGGCTGTCCTGGTTCACCAAAACCGGAGTGCTTAAAGAAGAATTGCTGGAGCGCGATGCTGCGGCGATCCTTGCTTACTACGGTAACCGTGGGTTTATCGATGCTAAAGTCGGTGAACCCGAGTTGGATATTCAGGAAGATGGTATCTACGTCACTTTTAAGGTTTCGGAAGGCGACCGTTACAAGGTAGGTAAAGTTGGTTTTCAGGGAGACCTGATTGTTAAAACTTCACGCCTACGTGAACTTATCACAGCCGATGATATGTCTGATGGTGGCGAATATTTAGACCGTTCTCTGCTTCGCGAGGACATGAAAGCCATCTCCGATTTCTATTCTGACTATGGATATGCGTACGCCAGCGCAAATATTAAGTTTGATCAGAACACAGAAGATAAAACCGTTGGTATTACTTTCATCGTTTCTAAGCGGCAGAAAGTTCATATTCGCAGAGTTATCATTGAAGGTAACTCCAAGACCAGGAACAATGTAATTCTTCGCGAAATGCGTCTTGCTGACGGCGATCAGTTTAGTGGTTCCAAACTACAGCGTTCCATCGTCCGTCTGAACAAGCTGGATTACTTCAGCGAAGTTGACATTGAGCCGGTTCCCACTGGTGATCCCAGTGAAATGGACCTGAAGGTCAAAGTAAAAGATAAAAACACCGGTATGGTGAGTGGTGGTATTGGGTACTCCACCTCAGACAGTGTTTTTGTCTCTGCAAAAATTACTGAACGTAACCTCTTTGGCCGTGGTATGGAATTCTCACTTAATGGTGGCTGGAGTTCCAAAACAATCAGCTATGGCCTGAGTTTTTATAATCCGCGTATTGACGATACTCTCTGGGGAGGCGGTTTCAACACCTACTGGCGTAACGATGACTTTAACGATTACGATAAACAAACCATTGGTGGTGTTTTTTCCGCAGGATATCCGCTTGGTGAGTATACCCATTTTTTCACCAACTACAGACTTGATTTTTACAACATCTCTGAAGTTGAAGATGATGCAGCGCAGTCAATCAAGGATATTAAAGGCGAGAACTGGGCCAGCGTAATCACTGCTGGTATCAAGCGCGACACCACTAACAAGGCCTTCAACCCTTCAACCGGTACTATGAACAACCTTGTTGTTGAAATGGGTGGCGGTGTCTTGATGGGTGATGACTCGTTCGTTAAATATACATTTGACTCCAACTACTTTACCCCGGTTTTCTGGGATCTGGTTTTCCACTGGAAAGGTAGCACAGGGTTTATTCATGATAACTTCGGTAGCGGCGATATCCCGGTATTTGAACGTTTTTATCTGGGTGGTATTAATAGTGTCCGTGGTTATGACAGCCGCGAGATTTCACCCCGTGACAGTTCTTCCGGTGACCGCATCGGTGGTAACAAGATGCTCTACATGAACTTTGAGCTTCTGTTCCCTATTAACGAAGAGCTTGGTCTTGTCGGTGTCGGTTTCTTCGACATTGGTAACTCTTGGGATGATGGTCAGAACTTCTTCTACGATACCAAACAGGCCGACGGAAAAGATCTTTTCCTCGGCATGTACAAGAGTATCGGTGCCGGTATTCGCTGGTTCTCCCCCATGGGGCCGATCAGGGTGGAATACGGTTACGGACTTGATAAGCTGAAGGATAGTTCAAGACATAAGATCGAATTCTCTATGGGACAGTTCTTCTAGCAGAGTTTGGTATATTAATGTAAATGATGGGCATGCCGAATTTCGGCATGCCTTTTCGACTGATTATTAGATAGGAATTATAAGGAGTAATTTTAAATGCGTAGAATTCTTTTTGCAGTACTGGTTCTGGTTTTTGCTTTTCAGGCTCCGGCGTTTGCCGCACCCCAGAAGATTGCAGTTGCCTCTATGGGGAAGCTGATCAAGGACTCTGAGGCCGGTCAGGATGCCCAGAAAAAGATGGAAAAGAAATTCGAATCTGCAAAAAAACAGCTTCGGGCCAAGCAGAAAGAGCTGGAAACTTTAAAGCAGGCTCTTCAGAAGCAGAGCCTAGTTCTTTCCCTTGAAGCTAAACAGGACAAAGAGCTTGAGTTCAAACGCAAAGTTAGGGATTTTCAGGATCTCACTCAGGCTACGCAGCGTAAAATGCAGATTGAAGAGAAAAAGGTCAGCACACCTGTTCTTGAACTCCTTCAGAAAGTAATTAACGACTTCGGTAAAAAGAACGGTTACACTGCTATTTTTGATAAGAAGGCTGCTGGGCTTCTCTATGTCAACGATACTGTCGATGTAACCAATCAGCTGCTGCTCGAACTTAACCGTGCTTTTAGAGCAGGCAAAAAGTAGGGCTTATGCTTCTTTCAGAACTAGCAGCACTTCTCGGGCTGAAAATTGTCGGAGAGGATAAAGAAATTTCAGGTGTGAATACACTTGAATTGGCTGGTCCTTCCGAGCTTTCTTTTCTGGCTAATGCCAAATATGAATCCGCTCTTAAAGTAACAAAAGCTGCGGCTGTTGTTCTTGAAGAAAAATATGCGCATCAGGTGGAGTCCGCTTTGATCAGCGATAATCCTTACATGGATCTCGCTAAAGCAATGCATGTCTTTTCACGTCCGCAAGGGTGTGTTGAAGGGATTCATGCACTTGCATTTATTCATCCTGATGCAGAAGTGGATCAAAGTGCCACTGTTTATCCTTTTGCTTTTATCGGCAAGGATGCCAAAGTCGGGCCTAATTGCAAGATTTTCGCTGGAGCATATATTGGCGAAGATGTTGTTCTCGGACCGGGCTGTATTATCTACCCCAACTGCTCCATTATGGCCGGCACCATCATTGGAACTGGTGGCATTGTTCAGCCCGGTGCAGTTATTGGTGGCGACGGTTTTGGTTATGCGCAGGTTTCCGGAAAGCATATGAAGATTCCCCAGATCGGTTCTGTTGAATTGCAGGATCAGGTCGAAGTCGGTGCGAATGCATGTATCGACAGGGCAGCTCTTGATGTAACCAGAATTGGTGCAGGTTCTAAAATTGATAACCTTGTTCAGATTGCCCACAATGTTACTACTGGTGAAGATTGCCTCGTGATTTCTCAGTCCGGTGTTGCCGGTAGTACTAAGCTCGGTAATTCTGTTATTCTTGCGGCACAGGCTGGATTGGTCGATAATATCAAGATTGGTGACGGTGCTGTTATTGGTGCTCAGGCCGGAGTCACTAATGATGTTCCCGCCGGATTCATGGGTGCCGGATCTCCTTTGCTCGAGAAGGGCAATTTTTTGAGATCCTCAATTTATCATCGTAAGTTGCCTGATATGGCTAAAAAAATGTCTGCTTTGGAAAAGCGTATCAAGGCATTGGAAGCAGAATTAAGCAAGGAAGATTAAAAGTGAGTAATTCAACTCCTGATATAATAGATATTAAAAAGATCATGGGGATGCTTCCCCATCGGTATCCTTTTCTACTCGTAGACCGTGTGGAAGAGATCAAGCCCGGTGAGTCTATCAGGGCATATAAGAACGTAACCATGAATGAGCCTTTCTTTCAGGGACATTTTCCCGGACTTCCGGTAATGCCCGGTGTACTCATTGTAGAAGCTCTTGCTCAGGCTGGTGGGATCATCGTTCTCAGCACTGATGAGATTGACACTGAAGACAAAGTCTTTTTGTTCACCGGAATTAATAAGGTTAAATTTCGCAGACCTGTAGTACCCGGTGACAAATTGGTGCTCGAAATCAGTGATGTTAGGCGGAAGATGCACATATGGAAAATGAAGTGTGTAGCTACCGTAGATGGAGAAGTCGCAGCTCAAGGTGAAGTCTCCGCTGCAATCGTCGATAAGGAGTCCATGTAGTGGCTACTGAAATTCATCCCTCAGCTCTTGTTGATACCAATGCACAGCTCGGGGAAAATGTTAAGATCGGTCCTTTCTGCGTTATCGAAGGGAACACTGTTATCGGTGATAACTGTACTCTTGACGCGAATGTTCAGATTAAGTCTTTTACCCGTATGGGAAAAGGCAATACGCTTGATAGCGGTGTAATTCTCGGTGGTCTGCCTCAGCATCTCGGCTTTAAGGGCGAGGAAACATGGGTAGAACTCGGCGATAACAATATTCTGCGTGAGTACGCCACCGTTCATAGGGCTACCGGTGTTGATATAGGTCGTGAGAGTACTGTCATCGGCAGCAACTGCATGCTTATGGCTTACAGCCATGTGGCGCATGATTGCGTACTTGGCGACCATGTTATTATGGCAAGTTCAGCTAATCTTGCAGGTCACATTGAAGTTGGTAACTATGTTACCATCGGTGGTATGTCCGGTTTTCACCAGTTTGTCCGCATTGGTGATTATGCTTTTGTGGGAGCTATGTCCGGCTTCGGGCAGGATATACCGCCTTATATGATTGCTACCGGAGTACGTGGAGGATTGCAGGGGCCTAACTCTATCGGTCTGCGTAGAAACGGGTTTAAAGCTAAAACCTGCAACGCTTTGAAAAAGGCTTACAAGCTTATCTTCCGTTCTGCAATTCCTCGTAAGGATGCTCTTGATGCAGCCGAAAAAGAATTTGCAGAATTTCCGGAAGTTATAAATCTTGTTGACTTTATTCGTTCCAGCAAGCGGGGAGTCGCTGTTGCTGGTCACGGCTCAAAATAGTATGATTAAAAATTATGAGACAATTGGTCTTATTGCGGGAGGGGGACAATTCCCCCTTCTCGTTGCAAAGGGAGCCGCAGCACAGGGTAATCGTGTTGTGGCTGTTTTTTTTAAGGGCCATTCAAATTTTGAAGTCAGTGAATATACTGATGAGTCGATTGAGCTAAAACTTGGCCAGCTTTCCAAGCTGATATCTTTCTTCAAAAAGAATGGTGCCAGCAAAGTTGTTATGGCTGGGACTATTAACAAGCCCAAAGCCCTTGATATCAGACCTGATCTAAGGGCTGCTAAACTTCTTTTCAAGCTTGCTACTAAGGGTGACGATGTATTACTCAGAGCCATAACCAGTGAGTTTGAATCTGAGGGGATGGAAGTTGTCGGACCTCATGAATATGCCCCGGAACTTCTCACGCCTGTGGGCTTTTTAACTAAACGTAAGCCTAATGAAATTGAGAGTGCCGATTTGGCTTTCGGTTGGAAGATTGCCCGTGATCTTGGGCGATTGGACATCGGGCAGTGTGTCGTCGTGCGTGAGGGGATTGTAGCGGCAGTTGAGGCCATTGAAGGAACCGATGCTGCAGTTAAACGCGGGTGTGAACTTGGCGGTAAAGGTTGTTGTATTGTAAAGGTCTTTAAACCCGGTCAGGAAGGACGTGTTGATATGCCTTCAATCGGGCTGAAAACAATTCAGGCTATGAAAGAATTGGGTGCCACCTGCCTTGGCGTAGAAGCAGGGAAAAGTCTTTTTTTCGATCTCGATGAGTCCGTGCGGTTTGCAGATAAATATGGCATCACGATTGTAGGCCTTAATCAGGAGTTAATTGATAAAAAAAAATTTGAGAATAATTGAGCTCTTCTTTTGATATAATACCATCTCTCGGGCGGAGGAATGGAGGAGTCGTGCTTATTCTTATGAAAAGATTTTTATCAATATTGATTTTACAATTACTTGTTCTCGGCCCTGCTTTTGAAGCAAAAGCGGGCAATGAAGTGTATTGGCCTTTTTTTAATATCCCCCCATTATGTAAAATTCATGCCGGCGGTCAGTTTTCTGGTTTAGGCCCTGAAATGGCCGGCGTGCTGCAATCTCGCTTAAAAGCTTATGAACACCACATGATTGCAGCTTCTCCGTTGAAGATGTTCCAGTCTGCACGAGAAGGGCGGAAATGGGTTCTCAGTGGTCTTCTCAAGACAAAATCCCGTGAGAAGAATTTGTATTATTCCAAGTTGCCTTGCAGGATTACCTGGACAGTGTTGGCTATCACCCGCAAGGATGATGACCGTTACGTTGATCGCCAAGGGGTCTTCCGCGTGAAAGCGGCTTTGGATGACCCTGTCTATGACTTCGGGTATATCCGTGGAATTGATTACAGTGATTTAAATTCTCTGGTTTTTGAGCATCTTAGCAATCAAACTCCGGCTTATTCTTCCAATGATTTTGAAAAATTAATGCAATTACTGGTATTAAAAAGGATTGATTTCTTTTTAGCCGGACCTTTGATTGCTTACTATATTTCACAGGATTTAAATTTGGAGGATCAGATAGCGATAGTGCCTTGTTTAGGAGTTCCGCCGCAGCCTGTTTACGGTTATTACGCTGTTCCCAAAAATGAGTGGGGGCGGACCATGATCGCTAAGATTGATGCGATCATGGAGCAGATGATTAAGGCTGGGACACACAAAGAGATCTTGGAGCGTTGGGTCCCTGCGCAGTTTCAAGATATTTTTGAAAGGGATTACAAGATTGCCTTTGAAGAGACTCTGGCTGAAGATTAAAAAAGGCACCGTTTATATAAAGACGGTGCCTTTTATCTTAGGCTTTACCGCAGCACGAACCGGGTACGCACCCTTTTGATGAAGGGTTCCCTCCGCAACAACCTGTTCCGGCGGAATCAGGAAAGTTGGGAGTATCCTTACCGGTCAGTGATGATGTCGAAGACATCAGCTTTTCCCCGGCATCTTTACCGCAGGAAGGACAGGCACCGGGTTTGCTTCCTGCGCTGGCGATTTCTTCGTACGTGATTCCGCATTCGCGGCATTTGTATTCGTATATGGGCATGTCTGGAATTATTCGGCGAAAATGTTCTCGGGAATATATGGATGAGTGCCTTCAACAACTTCACATCCGGCCTTAGCCTTGATTTTATTAAGAAGAACGTCCTTATGTGGACAGTGCATGGTTATGCAAGGAGCAACATAGACTTTGTTCGGAACTTCGTCCATAGGTGCGTTCCAAAGCTTCATGTGAGCCATTCTGGTTACAATGCCGCTGCCGGGGCATCCGCCGCATCCGACGATTGCTGTAAGTTCTGCATCTTCCGCACAGTTTTCAAATTCACCAGCTCTGCGGTTGAATCCAACCATGCAGCGTGAGCAGCCGATACAGATGTCGTCCATAGCCTGACTGCATCCGAGAATGACGATCTTTTCCTTACCCATGCTTACTCTCCTTTAAAGGTTTGCTTCCATTTTATTCCAGATGGCTTCGATTTTTTTCCCCATGCCGTCCGGGTCATATTCAACTGCGGATTGTCCCGCCAGTTGAGCCTTTGAAAAAATGGTGTCGTAAGGCAGTTCACCAGCAAGCAGAATGCTTTTATCCGAACAGAATGATCTGATTTCATTTTCCTGCTCAGCATTAATTCCGCATTTGTTGATGATAGCCATTGATGGAATTTTGAAATGTTCGGTAAGTTTATGGACCCTTTTCAGGTCATGCACCGCGGAGATGGTCGGTTCGGCCACAAATACCGCAAGGTCGGCATTGGTCAGGGATGCGATTACCGGACAACCAACGCCGGGGGAACCGTCAACAAGAACAAGTTCTGCACCAAGTTCTTCGCCTACTTCCGCTGAAGCATTACGCACGGTAGTAACCAGCTTACCGGAGTTCTCTTCACCGATACCCAGTTCTGCATGGACCATTTGCCCAAATCGTGTTTCGGAGCGGTACCATTGTCCGCAGAGTCTTGGTGCGCTGGAAACTGCTTCAGCAGGGCAGATGTAGGAGCACACGCCACATCCTTCGCATTTTTCGGACATGATTTTGAAATCTTTTGAGATAGCGTCGAATTTGCAATGCTCAGCGCAAAGACCGCACTGGGTGCAGAGACCGGGATTGATTTCCGGACGTTCGCCACTGAAGAAATCGGTGGTCTCCAAAATTTCAGGATGCAGAATAAGGTGCAGGTCCGCTGCATCCACATCACAGTCTGCCAGAACTTTCTTGGGGCCGAGTGAAGCAAGGCCGGAAACCACGCTGGTTTTACCTGTTCCGCCTTTTCCGCTGATAACTACTAACTGTTTCATTCTATTTTGCTCCGCTCACATATTCATTGATAGAAGACCAGATTTTTGCGAATTCATCTTTGAATCCGGGAATGTTGTCGTAAAGAAGATTGCCTTCGGAATATTTGGAGGCGGCTTCGCGGCTGTGCGGAAGGGAGCCGAGTAAAGGAACTTTCTTTTCTGCCAGATATTTTTCAACGCGGTCATCGCCCATTCCTGCGCGGTTGATGACAACTCCGCAGGGCATGTTCAGGGTCTGCATGAGCTGTACGGCAAGATTAAGGTCGTGCAGGCCGAAGGGAGTGGGCTCAGTCACCAGCACAACAAAGTCGGTGCCATCGATGGATTCCACAACAGGACAGGAGGTGCCGGGGGGGCAGTCCAGAATATTGATTTCCGCTTTCGGTGAAATCTTTTTAACTGCTTTGATGAGCGGCGGGGACATTGCTTCCCCGATGCGCAGCAAGCCTCTTGAAAAGTCGATCTTT
>DDLU01000111.1 GCA_002340305.1 Desulfovibrio sp. UBA2564 | reverse complement strand
CACCCTCATCGATAGGGACGAAATTTTCTCTTACGGCGGTTGCGGTATTCCTTACTTTGTTTCCGGCGATGTCTCTGAAGCGAATCAGCTTCGTACCACCGCTTTTCATATGGTTCGTGATGAGCCTTTCTTTCAGGATATCAAAGGGGTAGAAGTTCTTTCTTCCACTGAAGCCACCAAGATCGATCGTGAAAATAAACAGGTTCATATCACTAACTTGAAGACTGGAGAGCAGAGTGTTCTGGATTACGATCAGCTTGTAATCGGTACCGGAGCAACTCCGCGCAAACTCGGCCTTCCCGGTGAAGATCTTGATAACGTATTTTATGTCGGCAACATGCATGATGCTGAGAAAATCAAAAAAGGTATTACCAAAGGCGAGTACGGCAAAGCCGTAGTTGTCGGTGCCGGATTCATCGGCCTTGAAATGGCTGAGGCCTTCTCCGACATGTGGGGCATTGAAACCACTGTTGTTGAAATTTTTGATCAGATTCTGCCTCGTATGTGTAGCCCTGTGCTTGCAAAAATGGGTCAGAACCATATGGAAGAGCAGGGCGTTACCTTTAAGCTTGGACAGACTGTTTCCCGCATTGAAGGTGACGAGGTTGTAGAGAAAGTTATCACTTCTGACGGTGAGATCGAAGCTGACATCGTCATCATCTCTGCCGGTGTTATCCCCAATGACGGCCTTGCCCGTGATTGCGGCCTTGAGTGCAGTGAACGCGGCGGTATTATGGTTGATGAAACCATGTGTACTAACGATCCGCTGATTTATGCAGGCGGTGACTGCGCAATCATTAAAAATGCAGTTGACGGTTCACCTCTGTTTCTGCCCATGGGGTCCATGGCTAACAGACAGGGCCGTGTTATCGGTGGCAACCTTGCAGGCCGTAAGGAGACTTTCCCCGCTGCCGCCGGTTCCTGGTGCGTAAAGATTTTCGAACGTGCTATGTCCGGTACCGGAATGAGCCTTGGTGCTGCCCAGCAGGCTGGTTTTGATGCCATTAGCGTAATGCTGATCATGGCTGACCGTGCTCATTTTTACCCCGAAAGGGATATGATGACCCTAGAAATGGTTGTTGATAAAACAACCCGCCGTGTTCTCGGTATTCAGGGTATCTCCGTTGGTGGAGATGCGCTTGTCGGTCGTATCAACTCTGTCGCAGCTCTTATGAAATTCGAGCCGAAAATTGAAGACATCAGCAACCTTGAGCTTGCTTACTCCCCCCCGTTTGCATCTGCAATGGATGTACTTAATGCTCTTGCCAACATGGCCGATAACGCTGTTCACGGCATGAATCATGGTCATGGTCCTGATGCTTTTGCTGAGTATTGGGCAAACCGTGAAAGTGGTGAATACTGCTTCCTTGATGTACGCGAACATGCTGATGCCGAGTCTTTTCTCGAGAAATATCCCGAGCACTGGCACAACATTCCTCAGGGCGAGATCCCCAGAAGGTACGAAGAACTGCCCAAGGACAAAAAGCTGGTTCTGGTCTGCAATACCGGTGGACGTTCTTACGAAGCACAGATCATGCTTGACGCTCTTGGCTTTGACGAAGTGCATAATACACAAGGTGGAATGGCTGTAATTAAAGCTTACGGCGTTGATATCTAGTATTCGAAATTAATTTATAATACGCCGTCTTTCTATTGAGAGACGGCGTTTTTCTTTCAATATAACATGATATATTCGTTATAGTCTAAAAAAGGTTATTTTTGAATGTACGGTTTTTTTTGAATTTGAAGTTGCTATGGTTTTTTATTTGTCTTAGTATATTGGCTAGAAAATAAACAAATTGCAGTTCTTAAACTACACAAATTCTATTGCGCTAAGTGAGGGGATATGAGGTTTCTAATAATTGACGATGACGAAACCGTCCACATGTACCTGAGTAAATTGCTTTCACCTTATGCACGTTGTGAAGCAGTGTTCAACGGAGCCGATGCCATTGAACTTTACAAAAAGGCTTACGAAGATGAAGACCCGTTTGATACGGTTTTCATGGATATTTTAATGCCTGAGATGGATGGGCATGAGGCGACTAAGAAATTGCGTGATCTGGAGAAGGAGTTGAAAATTGGCTGTACTGACGAGTTCAAGCTGGTCATGATCACTTCTTTGAAGGACACCAAGAATGTAAGTCAGGCCTTTTTCAAAGGTTACGCCAGTTGTTACATTGTAAAACCGTTCAATAAGGTGCAGGTCATGAACGAACTGCGCGAGAACAATATTCTTTAAAGAAATTTTACTGACAAGCTATAAAGGCGGGACTTGTGGAGAGTCCCGCCTTTTTTGATTTTTTAGAGAAGCTCATCGATAACTGCGATAAAGAAGCTTGCCGCGACAGGAAGGACTTCGTCGTTGAAGTCGTATTTACTGTTGTGCAGTGCTGCGGAGTCGGAACTGTTGCCGACCCAGACATAACAGCCCTTGGTGTGTTGCATGAAGAAAGCGTAGTCTTCTGCTGCCATGGATGATTCCATGTCGGTTACTACGTTTTCAGCACCAACAACCTTTTCAGCCGCCTTTATGCCTATTTCAGGTACAGAGTTAACCAGCACCGGATGTTTGCGGATATAATCGAGGTCCGCTTTAACCCCATACATAGTTGCTGCACCTTTCGCCACTTGACCGATTGATTCCTCGATAAGATCCTGAACTTCTTTATTGCAGGTGCGAACGTTACCTTGAACCATTACCTGATCTGGGATTCCGTTACGCATGCTGCCGCCATGAACTTGAGTGATGGAGATCACTCCGCGTTCGTGCGAAGGGACCTTACGGACGATAATAGACTGCAACCCTTTAATGATATCTGCAACAGCAGCAAAAGGTTCGTTACAGACATGCGGCATGGATGCGTGCCCGCTTTTTCCGGTCACATGAATTTCAAAGCGGTCTTCAGAAGCCATACAAGCACCGCTATGTACTGCGATTTTGCCTGCTTCAAGTCCGGGCCAGTTATGAAAACCGAACATGTAGTCCACTTTGTATTTATCAAAGAAACCGTCTTCGATAACTTTGAGTGCGCCCTCGTATCCTTCTTCACCGGACTGAAAAAGAAGGAGCACTGTGCCTTTAAAGTTGCGGTGTTTGGAGAGATAAGCAGCGAGAGCGATCAAAGAGGTACAGTGACCGTCATGACCACAGGCGTGCATTTTGCCTTGAATCTGGGACTTGTGTCCGAATTCGTTTTCTTCTTCCATCTCAAGGGCATCAAAGTCCACACGAAAGGCCACGGTAGTTTCACCTTCGTCGCCTTTAATCTCAGCAACAACAGAGTTCACGCCGCAATCGGAGTAGGGAATACCGTACTCTTCAAGTTTTGATTTGATGAGTTTAGCGGTCTCCACAGTATCCAGACCAACCTCAGGGTTGCGGTGGATATTACGGCGAATTTCCTTCATCTCATCAACAAGGGCAAGAACTTCGGAATTCAGAGCCATCTAAATGTCTCCCATGAACTTGAGCACGCTCTGGGCGATAGCAGCTGAACCGATGTAAGTAGAGACCATAACGAAGGTACTTACGATAACAATGCGCCAGCCACTCTTCTTGAAGGTCTCAAGGTCCTTGCCGATCGCAACACCTGCATAGGCGAGGATGGGCGTGGTCAGGGCCAGGAAATGCACCTTGGCTACGTATGCGTTAACAGTTTCTGATAAGGGAAAACCCGGAAGGCTGACGATAACACCGTAGGTGATAACGAAGAGCACAGAAGGAATTTTTTTGAATACGAACATGTTGGTGGCAACACCCGCAATACAAAGCAGGAGTAAGATAGCCATACCGGGTAGTGCTTCTATAATGTTGTTGTCGAAGCCGGCCTGGTTGCCGATAAGAACCATGACGCTGACCAGAGCGAGAACGGCAATGGATTCTACAAGATTTTGCTGCTTAGTCATTATACGGCCTCCGGAGCAGTTTTGTATTTGAGTTTGTAGATGTAGTTGTAGAGCTTGTTGGACATGGGCAGAGCCAGAATAAGGGACATGTATACGCCGTCGATTCCGGAGAGGGTGTTACTTGCCACGCCGAAAGCCTGAATCTGTTCAGCCATTGCCGGGTAAGCGGCACTGAGGCTGCCGACAGATGCGGTCATCATGCTTGCACTACCAACACCGGAAGCCATTGCCAGTGCATAAGGGTGGAAGATTTCAAATGCTGCGAGGAAAGAAGCCATCAGACCGAAGAAGATGGTACCGAAAACGGTTCCGCAGATGTAAACACCCATTACGCCGCGACCTTCAGCAGAGTCGAGACCGTAAATGTCACCGATAAGAGCTACGTTGGGCTCACGGGCGATGGAGTGGGCTGCGCCGATAGCTTCGCGTTTCAGGCCGAGGTACATGGCGATGGGCACACCGATGACCAGGGTTGCGATGTTACCGAATTCCTGAAGAACCAGAGCCGGACCGGCCTTGAGGATTTCATAGAATTTCGGGCCTACGAGGGTGCCGTAACGGGCCATGAGCAGAAGCAGGGTCAGGCCTACGAGGGTGCTGGCCTGAAACATGTCTTTTTCTTTAACGATCTTAAAGAATTTAGGACCGAGAAAGATACCTATGAACATGGCGTAAAGCATGGGCAGCAGAACCAGTTTACCCGGACCTACTTTAAAAGTTACAATGCCTATGAGTTCTGAAACTACAACAAGGGCGAGAACCACGAGATGCAGCTTAACGTTTTTCACAGCTTCATTCATAAAACACTCCACTGATGTTGGCTGCTTGGCAGCCGGAAAGTTGTTGAATAAAAAATGTCTTTGCAGACATGACCACGAGTTTTTTTCGGTCACGACATAAATGTGTCCGAAATTCTGCCGAAAAAAAAGATGCTCTTAAATCAATAGGCGAACCATTTTCTTGGGACGGCCCACCTGATTAGCCACTTCCTTGCCGTGGACTTCTGCAAAACCACTGTCCAGAAACTTTTTCAACACCCTGCGCGAGCTGCGTTCCCCAATTCCGAGGCAGGCGGCAAAGTCAGAAGTGTCAAAGGTGTCTTTGCGGGTTTTGTCCATAAGAGATCTAATTTTATCCAGATAACTGGGGCTGATGCCGATTTTTTTTGACATCTCCAACAGCTTGTCATCAACGACATGCGTGCTGTACTCCAGTTCATCTTCCTCACCGATGGGACCGCGTATCTGGGTGCCCTCGACGACAAAAAGTCCCCCCTTGTCGAGCTTGGCAGCATTGTCCAGAGCTTTGCGTGCTGACTTCTCAGCTTCAAAGGCTGTGGCCCCGATACCGATGCCGGAAGAAAAAATTATATTACGTTTCCGTCCCCAGCCAAGCAGTCTTTCAAAGTGCTCACGGTGCGGGGTGCTTTCAATTAGTCCCCGGGTGGAGAATATTACATATTCTTCAGTACCGAAGTTAAAGAGACTGCCTTGGATTGCACGTACATACTCGAGCAGTTCAAGATAGAACCTACCTCCGTTCTTCATGTCATCGTACTGGTTGATAGAATTACGGGTGATAGATTTGAGCTTGACCAACTGGATGGCAATGCCGGCAGAGCGCAGGCTCAGGTTTTTGATACGCCCGGTCAGTCTGGTAAGTGAATCCCTGATCTGTAATGTGCTGGCGTAAAGGCGAAAGACAGGTAGCCCGCGCTTTTTAAGCTCACTGTATACGTAACCGAACCCGGTAGCGATGGCTTCGACTTTGCCGGACTTGTAAAGTTCCACATGGCGGTCAAAATATTCCTGCTCGCTAAGGTGCAGGGCGAAGGGCATAGAGTGAATATTTTCCAATTCAACGCCGAATTCGCGGACAACTTCCACCAAAATATCATCGCTGACAACATCGATACTAAGCCTGCCGGACTTAATACCTTTACGGTTCATTTCAGAAAGAACGCGCAGCAGGCTGTAGCCTCCACGTTGAATGTGCTCGTAGGGGTTGGTGATTGTGCCGTGGGCTTTTGCACCTTCCTGAACCGCGATACCTGTAAAGAGGGTTCCGCTGGTTTCACGTTGACATTGCTCAAGCAACTCCCATGAATCTTCAGCCCGTTCACGTACATAGGTGAGCAGGGTAATCTCCGGGCAACATCTGGCTGTGACTTCTTCAACGAGTCGGATGGAGTCAGAAGGGCCTATACAGCCGATTTTCATGGGTAATCCTTAGCCTTAAATTGAAAATTTAATTACGTATTGCGTAATTTTTTTGCACAAAATTGAATTTAGGACATGTCACAAATATGTCCAAAATAAGGGTTAGTTTGCCTCTATAATTCCGCTATGTCAAGTAAGGGGGCTTACAAATGATGCGTCGCAATGTAGTTATTATAAGGGCCAATGTTGTTTTCGCGTGATGTTCGCTGGTTTTATGTATAGAATGGCAGGTAAAAAGTGCTCAAATTTCACATTTCAGAAAATATTAAAATTCTATGGTAGATTAAAGGTAAATAACTGTGGGTACTCGTGTAAATCCAAACGTAGGTCACTTTTTTTGATACCTTGCGGTGTAAAGCCGAAGCATGTGTTGACCACTCTTAAACGACAGGATAATTTATTACCAAATTATGAAATATTCTATGCCAAGGAGTTGCATCATGTTTAAGAATAGGATTTTGACTCTCTTTCTGGTTCTTTCAATGGGGATAGCTGTTTCCGGTTGTGCCGCTGTTGTGCTGGGCGGAGCTGCCGCAGGCGGTACCTATGTGTATGTTACCGGGCAGGCCAAACAAAAATTTAATGCCGACCTTACCAGCACCTATAAGGCTGCGCTCAAGTCATGTAAGAAACTTAACCTGACTGTCGAGGACAGTAAGAAAAAGCTAAGTGAAGCTTCAATCAAAGCCAAAGATGTTGATACTGCTGTAATTATCGATCTGACCTACGTTTCATCCAAAGTTACCGATGTCTCAGTTAGATATGGAATTCTTGGTGATGAGGTTGCTTCCAAGAGAGTTCTTGCGGAGATCAATAAAAGCTTCTAATAGCGCGTTGGCGATAAGTTAGCATGGGCATCCTGCTTATAGCGGGATGCCTTTTTTGGGTTATTTCCCCCCCTAAGATTTTTCTAAAAAAGGGGGGGGCTGAAGATGTGGGCGGGTCTGTTTGGAGAATGGGAGTGAAGACGGTCCGGGAGCACCTTTATTTGCGGTCCCTTGCTGAATCCATCTGGCGGAAATCTGCATTCATAATAAAAGTGCGGCTGTCCTGAGTATTCCAATTATCATTTGAAATCATGAACAGGTCATTTTTGTCCTTAAGATTGATGATCGGGCAAGCCTTCGTGTCAGGCTTTTTTTGCGGACTCTTGTTCTGTTTCATGGCATCCTCCGTCATGTTAAATGTACTTTCACCTACCAAGAAGATAACCTCTCCAGAGAAACAAAACAATGTTTTATGGATGAAAAAATGGATAAAAATCCAATGCTCTTGAATTATCAGGATAATTTGTTTTCTGTTTAAGGGCTTGAATTAATGTGTTTAATTTGGGATGCTAAAAAACAATTATTTAATATTTAACGATTATTTTCTGTCAATTTTTCCTAATTCAAACAAGCTTAGCAAAGTGCGCTGCATCGGTGAGAAATTGTCGTCAGAAATGATATAAATCCACTGGTTGCCGTTGAGGTCAGGAATTATGTCCATGCCTTCATAGTTGTCGCGGGGAATCGGCAGATTGATTTCAGTGAAGACCTTCGGGGAGAGTATGGCATCTTTTTTTATTCGGGAGCGTTTAATTGTGCAAAAGCGTATTCCCAGCGTACCGGGACCATTGTAGCGGCGTTCAAGGATTAGGATTCTTCCATCTAACAGGTTCCCCGCTGAAGTTGGGCGGAAGTTGGAATTATGCTGATATTTGAAGTTTATCCATTCACCGTTTGCCAGTACCGCAGCCTCAGAAAGTGAACCTGCGGAATCGTTTCCCTCAGTTAGTACGAAAAGGGAGTTGTCCGGGAGTAGAAGCAATGTTTCAATGCCGCCGTTAAGTGGTACATTTTTTAATTGTTCCGGTAACGGAAGTGCTGTTGCTTTGCCGGAAAGGTCAAGATTTTTAAGGGATTTGTAGTGGTTAATACGGTGGATTCTCTCAAGGGCCACAAGATATCCTGAGTCCGGTGCGCGGCAAAGGGCTTCTGCATCAGCATCATATTTCACTGCAAATGTTTTACCTTCAGTGTCGAGCAATTGCCCCAGTTCTGCTTGGCGGGATACTCCTTTTAAGAATCCGTCTTGTGTATAATGGAGTGATCCTTTCAGCCAAAAACCCATGTCTGAAACAGCTAAAAATGTTTTGCGGTCGTTGCTAACCAATAGATCGGAAAATCCTCCAAAGGCAGGATGAGGACTGTTTAGAAGCAGGGTCCCACGAAATTTAAGGTTCTGCTGTGCTAACTCTATAGTCTCAGTTGAGGCAGGGCTTTCTTGTTCGGCAATCAGAGTTGTCTGGATTGGATTAATTTCAGGTTGGGCAGGGTTGTCCAGTTTACTGGATGCACCGAAAAGAAGGCTGGTAGGAGTGGTGCACAGTATGAGAATGAAGATAATGATTTTTTGCATTTTTTTCTCCTGATGAAAGGCTTTTTAAATTATATGATATGCAGATTACGCGAAATTTGATTAAATACGGTACGTTTTTTGTATGGTGTAAAAACTGGATAGGGAAGCACTTACCGAGATTGAATTGAAATAATTTTCTGTATTACACTGCGCAATGGCATATTAACCGGAGAACCTGAAAAGTGAAAAAAATATTCACTATAACATTCCTTATTATATGTACCTTTTCGGCATCAGTAGCTTTGGCTGAAACCGAGAAGCGTAACGTCCTGTATTTGAATTCCTACCAGAACGGTTACAAATGGTCGGATGATATCCTTGAAGGTCTACGCTATTCTTTTGCTAAAAGCGGGCTGAATATTGACCTGCATATTGAGTACATGGATACAAAGAGATTTAAGGATCGGGATTTCATGGAAATTCTGCATTCCTATTATGTGTTCAAGTATCAGAAATACAAATTTTCAGCCATTGTAGTCTCAGATAATAATGCCTTGAATTTTATGCTTCGTTACCGGGAAACTTTTTTTCCCGGAGTTCCGGTTATTTTTTGCGGTATTAATGATTTCCGCCCTGAGTTGGTTGAAGGGCTTGATAATTATTGCGGGGTGCTGGAAAACCCTGACATCAAAGATAATATTGATTTGGCACTCAAAATTAATCCTAAACTGACCAAGGTTGTGGTTGTCGGTGACCAGTCGGTTACGTCAAGGGCGATCAGAGAGCAGATTAGAAAAGTTGAACCGTTGTTTAAAGGTGTTTTGGAATTTGAATCATGGAATGATATGCCGCTGGTGGATTTGCTGGCCCGTTCCCGGACTATGGGAAAAAATGAAATTCTGCTTTTCACACCTTTTTATAAAGGAGCTCACGGAGAGCTTTTATCTTCAGAAGAAGTTCTGAATATCATCTATCAGAACTCTCCGGTCATGATTTACAGTGTCTGGGAGTTCCTGCTTGGACACGGTATTGTCGGTGGTAAATTACTTTCCGGTAATGATCAGGGCCGCAAGGCTGCTGAGATGGCTCGACATGTACTTAAGACCGGAAAAATGCCGAAGCAGAGGGTTATCAAAGCTACTAATGAATATTACATGTTTGACTATAATGTCTTGGAAAGATTCAATATTAATAGTGATTTACTTCCTGAAGACAGCGTAGTAATCAACGAACCGGACTATTTTTATAAGCTGGACAAGCAGGTCTTCTGGATCATCATTATTTCCATCCTTGGTCTGAGTATGGTCTTGGTCATGTTGATTATTTCAATACTACAGCGTCGTAAGGTTGAAAAACGTATCAAGGCCCAGCTTTCGTTTCAGGAAATCCTTATGGATACCATCCCGCTGCTGATCTGTTGGAAAGATAAAAAGCAGCGTTATCTCGGGGCCAACCATTCTTTCACTGACTTTTTCGGATTGGGTTCACCATGGACTTTGGTCGGCTTGACTGACTCAGAAATTAAAGTACATCGCAGGTTTGCGGAGCAAGCAGCTGTCTGGGATAAAAAGGTTTTACAATCCGGTAAGCCGCGCATGGGCATCAACTGGTCCTTAATTCGCGAAGGCGAAGAGCCTGTCTGGTTAGAGATCAACAAGGTGCCTCTCTATAATGAAAAAAGGGAGGTTGTCGGTACGCTTTCAACAGCTGAGGATGTAACCCGTAAAGTCAACCTTGAAAAACAGCTCCTGCAATCCCAGAAAATGGAAGCTATCGGTACTTTGGCTGGGGGTATTGCCCATGATTTCAACAATATTCTGACTTCGATTATGAACTCTGTGGAGCTTGCGCTGAGTGATATTGAGGCAGGGACCCTGACCTATAAAGATCTTGATCGGGCCATTAAGGCTGCGCAGCGCGGAAGCCGGGTGGTTAAGCAGATTTTGACCTTCAGCCGTCCTTCGCAGGAAGGTTTTAAACCTACCGATATAGGTGAAGTTGTTAAAGAAACTGTCGATTTTATTAAAGCTTCACTGCCAAGAAATATTCGCGTATCAGCCAATGTCCCTGAGGGTGCACCATTGCTCATGGCCGATCCGACCCAGATTCATCAGGTAATCATGAATCTGTGCACCAACTCTTTTCATTCCCTGAAAGGGCGGGGCGGGCGAATTGATGTTACCCTGACCACTGTTGAGGTGGAGGATGAGCAGGCCCAGTTCATGCGCGTGGCTCCCGGTGTCTATCTGCGTTTGGAAATTGCAGATAATGGTCCGGGTATACCTGTTGAAATATTGGATAAAATTTTTGATCCTTTCTTTACCACTAAAGGTAAAGCTGAAGGTACCGGATTGGGGCTGGCTGTTGTGCATGGCTTGATCAAAGGTCATGGCGGCGGTATTTCGGTTAGCAGTACCCCGGAAGTGAAGACCAGTTTCGAAATTTTCTTGCCTGTGCAAGGGCAGCTTCGTGATATAGTCCGTAAGAGTTATGGTGCTTTGCCGATGGGGCAGGAGAATGTTCTCTTTGTAGAAGATGATGAAGACCAGCTTGAAACAACACCTCGAATTTTAGAAAGTCTCGGTTATATAGTCACGGCACTTGCTTCTCCGGAACAGGCGTTTAATTTGATTGTGGATGAACCCGGAAGGTTCGACCTGATGATAACCGACTACGATATGCCGCATACCAACGGTCTTGAACTGGCCCGAATGGTACAGGATGTGGCCCCTGACCTGCCGATTATGGTTGTGTCCGGGAGGCGTAATGTGCTCAGTTACGTTGCCGATGTTGAATATGATGTTAAGAGTGTCAGGAAAGTTCTGATGAAGCCTTACAATAAAACGACTATTGCTGACGCAATTCGCGAAGTTCTGTCTACGACGGAGAATATAGATGGGTAGAATTCTGATTATTGATGATGATGTGCAGGTATGCGAAACAATTGAAAGTCTCATTGCCCGTACAGGGCACGAGGCGGTCAGTTCCTATAATTTGAAGGATGGACTTTCCAAAGTTCAGGCTAGTGAGTTTGACCTTGTTTTCCTTGATATTTCACTCCCGGACGGAAACGGTCTTGATTACCTGCAACAGGTGAAAGATTCTTCAGGCAATCCCGAAGTGATTATCCTGACCGGGAAGGGCGATGCTGACGGTGCTGAATTAGCCATTCAAGGCGGGGCTTGGGACTTTCTGGTTAAGCCTTCTTCCGTAAAGCAGATCACCCTTTCCATGCGCCGCGCCCTTGAATTTCACAATGAGAAGCAGAACAAAGCCCAATGTGTAGCTTTAAATCTTGATAATATCGTCGGAAAAAGTACTGAAATTAAAGATTGCTATGATCTTGTGGCCCATGCTTCCGGATCAGATGCCAATGTGCTGGTTAATGGTGAGACCGGGACCGGGAAAGAGCTTTTCGCCCAGACTATCCATGAAAATTCCAAGCGTTCTACTAAGAATTTTGTGGTTGTGGATTGCGCCTCGCTGACCGAAACACTGGTTGAGAGCACTCTTTTCGGCCACAAGCGCGGTTCTTTTACCGGGGCGCAGGCTGACCGCAAAGGTCTTATTCCGCTTGCGGATAAAGGCACTTTGTTTCTTGATGAAGTAGGGGAGATGCCCCTTGCCGTGCAGAAGTCTTTTCTTAGGGTTTTACAGGAGCGTACTTATCGTCCGGTTGGCGAAAACAGGGAGTTCAAGAGTGATTTCAGATTGATAGCTGCAACTAACCGGGATCTTGAGGTCATGGTTGCCCGTGGAGAATTCAGACAGGACCTCCTTTACCGTATCCAGACTATCCATATTCATCTGCCTCCCTTACGCACAAGGGGAGGGGATATCCGCGAGCTGACAGCTTTCCATCTTACAAGACTTAGCGTACAGTATGGAGTGCCGCCCAAGGTCGCCAGTTCTGATTTTTATGACGTGCTTGATAACTACGATTGGCCCGGTAATGTTCGCCAACTCTTTAATGTTGTGGAGCAGGCTTTTGTAGCGGCAGGGTCCGGGAATACGATTTATGCAATGCATTTGTCCGATTCTTTGCGCATTAAGTTAGCTCAATCCAATCTTCAGAAGAGAGGAAAAGTTCCTGCGCCTGAGTCCAGAGTTAAAACTGAACCTGAAATCAAGGGTGTGTCTGAAAAAAAAGACAACAGTGAGCTGAACCAAGATTCAGTTTTTGTCTCAGCGGTGTCGGAGATACTCACTGAGGAGTTGCCTCCACTTAAAATTTTTAAGGGTATGGCTGAGAAAAAATACCTTGAAGAACTACTTTTGAGGCATGACGGTGATACCGCTAAAATACTCAAAATATCAGGTCTTTCCCGCTCTCATTTCTATGCTTTGTTGAAGAAACACGGCATTAATGACTAGCTCAAGTGAGTGCTTGTTGTGAGTCGTTGGGTGTGAAATAATCATTGAATAAGTGTTCAGTCTGGTTTTTAAGACTAAGCCTTGTCTTTTTTTGAAGACAGGGCTTTTTTTGTGTGCTCTGAACAGAAATCGTTGGGATGCGGGCTTTTTTACCAATGTTTCAGTTCGGTAACAACTAAATGGCAAATTTGAGGCAATCTTTTTGTTGTCTTAAATTTCAGACAAAGCTGAGCATTCACTTATGAATGTATGTTGCGGATATGCTTAAATCCTTGAATATCCGCGTCTTTATCTAGTGGTTAAAGTTTGGCACGCAAATTGATAACTAGGGCTTATGTGAGTGTTCAACCTTGCGCCTTGGGTTCCGATTGTTTCAGCAAGGTTTTTATTACTCGGTGAGGTTATTACATTAAATCTCTTAAGGAGCTTACTTAATGGCTAAGAACATGAAAACTATGGATGGTAACACCGCGACTGCTCATGTCGCGTACGCAATGAGCGATACCGCAGCCATCTATCCCATTACTCCTTCATCCACCATGGGTGAAGTTGCAGAAGAGTGGGCAGCACAGGGCCGTAAGAACATCTTCGGTCAGGTTCTCAACGTAAAACAGCTTCAGTCTGAAGCTGGTGCTGCCGGTGCCGTACACGGTGCTCTCGCAGCGGGTGCTCTTACTTCTACTTATACTGCATCGCAGGGTCTCCTGCTTATGATCCCCAACATGTATAAAATCTCCGGTGAACTTCTTCCCGGTGTTTTTCATGTTTCCGCCCGTGCAATCGCAGCACAGGCTCTCTCCATCTTCGGTGATCATCAGGACGTAATGGCTTGCCGCCAGACCGGTTTCGCGATGCTGGCTTCCAGCTCCGTACAGGAATGTATGGACATCGCCCTTATTTCCCATCTCGCATCCATCGAATCCAGTGTGCCTTTCCTGCATTTCTTCGATGGTTTCCGTTCTTCTCACGAAATTCAGAAGATCGAAGTTATCGATTATGATGACATAAAGTCCCTCGTAGACTGGGATGCCGTTGCAGCTTTCCGCGCAAGAGGAATGAATCCTGAGAATCCCGCTATTCGCGGTACTGCTCAGAACCCTGATATTTACTATCAGGCACGTGAAGCAGCTAACGGTTTCTACGACCAGCTTCCCGCTATCGTAACCAGCTGCATGAAAAAAGTCGGTGACCTGACCGGTCGCTACTATAAGCCTTTCGACTACGTGGGGCACCCTGAAGCTGAAAGGGTTATCGTTGCTATGGGGTCCGGTTGTGAAGCCATTGAAGAGGTTGTTAACAAGCTCGTTGCTGACGGTGAAAAAGTGGGTCTCATTAAAGTACGCCTGTACCGCCCCTTCCTCACTGAGTACTTCCTCAATGTACTCCCCGCAACCTGCACCAACATTACTGTGCTGGACCGCACCAAAGAGCCCGGCTCCCTCGGCGATCCCCTGTACCAGGATGTTTGCACCGCATTCATGGAAAGCGGCATGAGCCCTGTGATCACCGCCGGTCGTTACGGCCTCGGTTCCAAAGAGTTCCGTCCCAACATGGTAAAAGCTGTATTCGACAACATGAAGGCAGCTGGTCCCAAGAACCACTTCAACGTTGGTATCGAAGATGACGTTACCAACACTTCCCTCGCAGTCGGTCCTGAAATGGACACCACTCCCGCAGGGACTGTTCAGTGTAAATTCTGGGGTCTCGGTGCTGACGGTACTGTTGGCGCGAACAAGCAGGCTATTAAAATCATCGGTGACAAAACCGATATGTACGCACAGGGTTACTTCGCTTACGATTCCAAGAAGTCAGGCGGTATCACCATGTCTCACCTGCGTTTTGGTGAAAAACCCATCCAGTCCACCTATCTGGTAACCAGCGCTGACTTCATCGCATGCCATAACTCCAGCTACGTACACCAGTACGATCTGCTTGAAGGTATTAAAGAAGGCGGAACCTTCCTGATCAACTCTCCCTGGTCTGCTGAAGACATGGAGAAGGAACTTCCCGCAGAACTGCGCCGTACCATCGCTGAAAAGAACCTCAAGTTCTACACCATCGATGCTGTTAAAATCGCAGCTGAAGTAGGTCTCGGCGGTCGTATTAACATGGTTATGCAGACTGCATTCTTCAAGCTTGCTGATGTTATTCCTTTTGAAGACGCTGTTGCGTATCTCAAAGAATCCATCAAGAAAGCATACGGCAAGAAAGGTGACAAGATCGTCAACATGAACAACGCTGCTGTTGATCAGGCTGTTGCCAACCTTGTTGAAATTAATGTTCCAGAATCTTGGAAAGACCTCACTGATGAAGATGTGGCCGTATCTGATGACCCGGCATTCATCACCGATGTTGTCCGTCCCATCCTTGCCCAGAAAGGTGACAACCTGCCTGTCTCCGCTTTTGAGCCTGACGGCCTCTTCCCTCTTTCCACTTCCCAGTACGAAAAGCGCGGCGTTGCTATCAACGTTCCCGAATGGCTGCCTGAGAACTGCATCCAGTGTAACCAGTGTGCATTTGTTTGCCCCCACGCAGCTATCCGCCCCGTGCTCGTATCTGAAGAAGAGCTGAAAGACGCTCCTGAGAGTTTTGTAACCATCGATGCAAAAGGTAAAGAGATCAAAGGTCTCAAATACCGCATGCAGGTTTACACTCAGGATTGCCTCGGTTGCGGTAACTGCGCAGACATCTGCCCCGCAAAGACCCCTGCTCTGGAAATGAAGCCCATCGCTTCCCAGCTGCCGACTGAAGTACCCAACCTTGATTTTGCCATGACCATCCCCGAAAAGGATGAACTCATGACCAGAACCTCTGTTAAGGGTTCCCAGTTCCAGCGTCCCCTTCTTGAGTTCTCCGGTGCATGTTCCGGTTGTGGTGAAACTCCCTACGTTAAAGTTATCACCCAGCTCTTCGGCGAACGCATGATCATTGCTAACGCCACCGGTTGTTCCTCCATCTGGGGTGCATCCGCTCCGACTACTCCTTACTGCACCAACAAGAACGGTCATGGTCCCACCTGGGGCAACTCCCTGTTCGAAGATGCAGCCGAGTTCGGTTACGGCCTCGAAATGGGTGTATCCCACCGCCGTGATAAGCTTGCCGACCTCGTGACTGAAGCTGTTGAAGCCGACGTTCCCGCTGAACTCGAAGCTGACATGAAGTCCTGGCTCGAAAACAAAGATAACCCCGCTCTCTCCGAAGAGTACGGTCAGAAAGTTGTGGACGGCATCTATGGTGCTCCCCAGACCGAACTTCTCGCTGAGATCGCAGACATGGAAGACCTGTTCACCAAAAAATCCCTCTGGGTATTCGGTGGAGACGGTTGGGCATACGACATCGGCTTCGGCGGTGTTGACCACGTCCTCGCTTCCGGTCGCGACATCAATATTCTCGTAATGGATACTGAAGTATACTCCAATACTGGCGGTCAGTCCTCCAAGGCTACCCCCCTCGGCTCCATCGCCAAGTTCGCAGCTGGTGGTAAAAACACCGGTAAGAAAGATCTCGGCCGCATGATGATGAGCTACGGTTACGTATACGTTGCATCCGTATCCATGGGCGCTAACAAGCAGCAGTTCATGAAGGCAATCCAGGAAGCTGAAGCTTATCCCGGTCCTTCTCTCGTAATCTGCTACGCTCCCTGCATCAACCAGGGTATCCGTAAGGGTATGGGTAAAACCCAGCTCGAAATGAAGCTGGCAGTAGATTCCGGTTACTGGCCTCTCTACCGCTTCAACCCCATGCTTGCAGATGAAGGCAAAAACCCCTTCGTTTTGGAGTCCAAAGCTCCCGACGGAACCATTCAGGAGTTCATGGCCGGCGAAAACCGTTACGGCCTGCTCGAGCGCCTTAACCCCGAAGTATCCAAAGAGTACCGCGCTAAAATCGAAAAAGATTATAACGAAAGGTATGAGATCTTGAAACACATGGCTGACGCTGACTTCAGCGGAAGCAAATAGCACCACCCGCGCCTGCGGACGGCCCTGCACAGGTGGGCCGTCCGCAGCATCCACCTCTATTTGCGAATTGTGGAAGGTATCGCAACCGGAGGAGGGCAGGGCAGAAGTCTTTCAGCAGACTTCCAAAAAAACGCTGAGTGTGTGCCGTCCTTATGTGGTATGATGAAAGGGTTTTCATCAGAGGGCGGCAAGAACAAAGGCATTTCTTATGCTTTAAGGAGGAAACATGTCTGTAGGAATTTTAGCCCTTGTCGCGATCATCCCGATCGTGCTGGCACTGGTACTGATGGTCGGCCTGCGTTGGCCTGC
>DDLU01000109.1 GCA_002340305.1 Desulfovibrio sp. UBA2564 | reverse complement strand
CTTTCCGCTTACGCAAGACAGTTCCTGCCGCAGCTGGACAAGCCACAGGTCGATAAGATCGAAGGCCTCTCCCCGGCGATCTCGCTGGAGCAGCAATCCACTTCGCGGAACCCACGCTCGACAGTCGGTACTGTGACCGAAATTTATGACTTCCTGCGTGTATTCTTTGCAAGACTGGGCAAATTTCATTGTCCTGAATGCGGTGTTCCTATTGAAGCCCAGACCTCGGATGAGATTCTGGAACGGATTATGGCCCTGGGCGAAGGCACCAAGTTTATGCTGCTGGCTCCCATGGTCGAGCATCAGAAGGGGACCCATAAGGATCTGTTGAAAAAGTTGAAAAAAGAGGGTTTCGTGCGTGTCCGCGTGGATGGTCAGGTCTACGGGATTGATGATGTGCCGGATCTTGAGAAGAACAAAAAGCACAATGTCGATCTGGTCGTTGACCGTCTGGTCATCAAGGGGGACATGAAAAAACGTCTTGGCGATTCCCTTGAACTTGCCTTGCGCTATGGTGATGAATCCATCGTGGTTTCAATTATCGGCGGTGAGGATATCTACCTCTCGACCATGTCCACCTGCCCTTCCTGTAAGATCAGCATGCCCAAGCTTACCCCGCAGCTATTTTCATTCAACAGCCCACAGGGGGCTTGTACGCTTTGTTCCGGTATCGGAAGTGTTGAATATTATGAACCGGAACTACTGGCACCCAACAAAGGACTTTCGCTGAAAACAGGCGCAGTCATTCCGTGGAAATCCCCGAAGATGTTCGAGCGCTACGAACTTGATTTTAAACAGCTGGGTAAAAAGCACGGTTTTAAGGTCGATACTTCGCTGGCAGATTTTTCTGCGGCTGCGTACAAGGCGTTGTTCTACGGTGACAGGGAACTCGGCTGGGAAGGTGTGGTTGATCTGCTTGAAGTGGGGCATAATCTGGGGCGCATCTGGCGCGATGAATTGTCCCGTTTCCGCCAGTCGCGGCCCTGTCCTGCTTGTGAGGGCGCGAGGCTGCGTCCTGAGTCTCTGGCAGTAAAAGTGAACTCAGTTTCAATTTTTGATTTCTGCTCCATGTCCATCAAGCGGGCCTTGGATTGGCTGGAAAATCTGGAGTTTTCCGGTCATGAATTGCTCATTGCTGATCCATTGTTGAAAGAGCTTACCCATCGTCTCGGGTTCATGGTTAACGTTGGTCTTGATTATCTTAACCTCGGCCGGAACATGGCAACCCTGTCCGGTGGTGAGGCACAGCGCATCAGGCTGGCAGGTCAGCTCGGTTCCGGTCTGGTCGGTGTGACTTATGTACTCGATGAACCTTCCATCGGCCTGCACCCGCGTGATAACGAACGCTTGATCAAGACTCTGCGTTCATTGCAGTCCCGTGGTAATACCGTGCTGGTGGTGGAACATGATGAGTCAACCATTCGCAACGCTGACCACGTTATTGAGATCGGTCCCGGTTCGGGGATGCTTGGCGGTGAGATTGTTTTTCAGGGCAGCGTGAAAAAATTGCTTGATAAGGGCCAGACCCTGACCGCTAAATATCTGCGCGGTGAATTGGCACTTGATAAACCTGAAGAGCGTCGGATTCCCAAGGATTGGATTAAGCTCAAGGGTGTTAAAACCAATAATCTCAAGAATCTTGATGTGGATATCCCGTTGGGCGTGCTCTGCTGTTTTACCGGGGTTTCCGGTTCAGGGAAAAGTTCGCTGGTGGTGGATTCCATGTACAAGCACCTTGCCCTTTCCCGTGGTGTGAAAGTAGACCAGCCCGGACGCATCGAAGGGATCGAAGGCATTGAGAAAGTGGAGAAGGTCATTTCCATTGACCAGTCGCCTATCGGCAGGACCCCGCGTTCCAATCCGGCGACTTACACCAAAATTTTTGATGAAATCCGCAAAATTTTTTGCGCTACCAAGGAATCCAAGAAACGTGGTTACAAGCCCGGCCGTTTCAGTTTTAACGTGCGCGGCGGTCGCTGTGAAGCCTGCCGTGGTGACGGTCAGATCCGGGTTGAGATGCACTTCCTGCCCGATGTCTATGTGACCTGCGATGTCTGCAAGGGCAAACGTTACAACAGCCAGACCCTGGAAGTTGATTACAAGGGCAAGAATATCGCGGAAGTGCTGGACCTGACCGTGCGTCAATCCAAGGCATTTTTCGAGAATCACCCGACCCTAAAGCGTAGATTGGAAGTCCTGGAGCAGGTCGGCCTTGAATATTTGCAACTTGGACAGCCGGCGACGACCCTTTCCGGCGGTGAAGCCCAGCGTATCAAGATTTCCCGTGAACTTGGCAAACGCAGCCTGCCCGGAACATTGTATATCCTTGATGAACCGACCACCGGACTGCATATGCATGAGGTAGGTAAGCTGATCAAGGTTCTGCAACAGTTGGTGGAAAAGGGTGCTACCGTAATCGTCATTGAGCATAATACGGATGTGATCCGTGCTTCCGATTATGTCTTTGATCTGGGACCCGGAGGCGGGGAATCCGGTGGACAGATTGTCGCTCAGGGTACACCGGAGGAAATTATTGCCAATCCCAATTCAGTGACTGGTAAGTTTTTAGTCTAAAAAGTAGAAGGCCGGAATTTTTTAAACTTCCGGCCTTCTTTTTATTCATCCATTTCAATAAATTCTATGTCGAGGTAGGTCAGGAAATGTTTGATCTCAGCAGTGTAATCCGGGACACCGGACATATCCTGTTCCATTGCCTTGTCTTCGATAAGAGTGCCAAGGCGGGTCAGCTCATCAAGACCGTATGAAGAACCCGTTCCTTTGAGACGGTGCCCCAGCAGTCTTATGGTTTCGAAATTTTCTTGGGCAACAGCCTCTTCAAGTTCAGTGAGTTCTTTTTGTCTGATTTCCAGATAACGCCCCATAATCGCTTCGAGGTCTTCGTCTACCTGCACAAGAATTTTTTCGCTCATGACTTCTCTCCCGGACGCATGTATTTAATTTTAAGACAAGGAATTGCTGGATTTTGATCAATATTACTTCTTCTTAGAATCTTTTTCCACTTCTTTTAATTCTTTTTCTCTATCTTTCTCAAATTTGGAATCGAGAAAGTTTTTGGTCTCGGGAAGCTGTAACTTGAAATTATTGTATGTTCCGACTTTTGCGGCCAGATCACTGAATGAGCAATTAAGAACATGGCCTCCGGCAGTACGATCCTTGTTAATGAAATGCCAATGGTACCCCGGAACCCCGATTCCCTTAACGTAAGCGGGGCTTTTAATACCGATCATAGTTCCGGTTACATCTTTAAAACCGAATATACTCTGATCCTTAACCACTTCTTTCAGCGGCGGGTAGGGCTTATTCTGTGCCGGAACGCTGCGGGTGAGCATCTTAAGAAAT
>DDLU01000063.1 GCA_002340305.1 Desulfovibrio sp. UBA2564 | reverse complement strand
GAAGGGGCGCAATAAAAAGGGTTCTCTGGCCCCCGGAGGGCCCGCCGGGAGGCACATCATTCATGATCGAAAAGTACTACCAGAGGGAACTGAGCCATTTGCGTGAACTGGCGGTGGAGTTCTCCAAAACCCACCCCGCGCTGGCTCCCATGCTGACCGGATCGGGAGCTGATCCAGATGTGGAACGGCTTCTGGAAGGTTCGGCATTTCTGTCCGGAATGATCAACCAGAAGCTGGACGATGAGTTTCCCGAGATAGTACATGGTCTGGTTCAGCTTGTTTTTCCGCACTATTTGCGGCCTATTCCCTCCACTACAATAATTAAATTCACTCCTAAACCGAGTTTGATGGAAAGTATTCGTGTTCCTGCCGGGGCTCAGATAGGGTCTATTCCGGTCAGCGGTACATCGTGCATTTTTTCTACAACCTATGATGTAGACCTGCATCCGCTTTCAATTACCGATGTTGAGCTGGTCAAAAGCGTGGGCACATCGGGCACTTTGAATATCGAGCTGGAATTGAAAAATATCCCGCTGGATGATTGGGATAATTTCAGTTTGCGGTTTTATTTGACCGGGGACGCGGCCTCCGCTTCCATGCGCTACAAATTCCTGTTCAATTACATCCGTAATATTCAGGTCAGCGGAGAAGACGGCAGTGCCTGTGTGCTGGGCAAGAGCAATTTCAAGGCTGTCGGCTTTGAGGAAGAAGAAGCTCTGCTGCCTTATCCCTCGCAATCCTTTCCGGGCTACCGGATTTTGCAGGAATATTTCATCCTGCCGGAAAAATTTCTTTTCTTTGAGATCACGGGGCTGGAGAACTGGCGCAACCGGGGCGCGGGATCGAAATTTAAGATAACCCTTGATCTGGAACGTATTCCCCAGACCTTCAGCCGCTTCAACAAAGAAGACCTTTGCCTGTTCGCCACCCCGGCGATCAATCTGTTCAAGCGTGACGCAGAGCCTGTGATTCTGGACCACAAGCGTCCTGAATATCAGGTCCGGCCTTCCGGTGATTCCGGGGGCGATTATCAGGTATACTCTGTTGATAATGTCGTCGGCTACATTCAGGGCACGGTGGAGGAAAAGCCGTATAAACCTTTTCATATGTTCAATCCGCAGGCCGGGGAAATGCCTGTTTACACAGTGCATCACCGCCGTTCCCCGGTGCAGGATAAAACGGATATTTTTGTTTCTGTGGCTTATCCGGCGCAGGGCGATGAACCTGCCACCGAGACATTGTCCATGGCGCTTACCTGCACCAACGGTCCGTTACCGGAGAAACTTCGTTACGGCGATATCAGCAAGCCTACCGGGACTTCCCCGGAGCTGGCTTCCTTTGAAAATATCCGCCAGCCGACCTCCCCGGTGCAGCCTCCTCTGGGTCGGAACCTGCTTTGGCGGCTGCTCTCACATCTTTACCTGAATTATCTTTCTGTTGCGGACATGGAAAGCCTGCGGGCCATGGTTAAGCTGTATATTTTTACTGATACCCGTGACCGCAGTTCCGTAGTGGCAAACACCAAGAGGGTCGAGGCCATCAGCGGCATGAAGGTCAGCGAGGGAGACCGTCTGGTGCGCGGTCTGGTCATGCGCGGGCGGGAGATCAGGATGTCGCTGAATTGTGACGGCTTTGCCAATAGCGGTGATTTGTATCTGTTCAGCTCGGTGATGAATCGCTTTTTTTCCGGCTATGCCTCGGTCAATTGTTTTACGCGGCTGACCGTTGAGGACACCTTAAACAAGGAGATCTACAAGTGGACTGCGATGATCGGAAACCGTCCGCTTCTGTAACCGGAAGCCTGCTCGAAACACCGACCGGGTATTCTTTTTTTCAAGCCATCCGTTTGTTGCGGCTGCATTCGCATAATTGCGCGGGTAAGGAGCTTGAAGATTTTTTTCGCGACCACCTGCGGGTGCGTCCGCAGCTGTCCCTCGGATTTCCGGCAACCGACTTGACCGACATTGAGCAAGAAGAACAGGAAGATGGCGACCTCTACCGTCTCGAAGCAACATTTTTGGGGCTTTACGGTGCTTCCTCGCCGCTTCCGGTTTTTTATACTGAGGAGCTTCTTGAGGAAGCATCTGAAGATAAGTCCGTTACCCGCGATTTCTTGAACATCCTTAATAACAACGCCTATGTGCAGTTCTTCCGGGCTTGGAGCCGTTCACGATTGATGATCAAGGCCGTGGATGAGCAGGATCATTCGTGGCTGGAGCGTCTGGACAGCCTGCTCGGATATGGACATTACAAAGCTTTTTCCCATGTTCCCCCGGAATGCCGCCGTTACCGTCACATCGGTCTGTTGACCCAGTATCCACGCAGTGCGCTGGGCCTTGAAATTTTGCTCAAGGATTCTTTGCAGCATGCCAATATTGAAGTTGAGCAATGTGTGTTGCGTAAGGTCAAGATTCCTGAGGATCAGCGTTTCTGCCTTGGCGAAGATACCAATCCTCTGGGTGAGTGGTCGTGGATCGGGGAAGAGTTGGAAGATCGCAACAGCAAGTTTGCGGTGCACCTGCGCGGGCTGGATTCAGGACGTTTTCATCAACTGCTACCCGGAGCAGAGGACGGTGATAAACTGGACAATCTGGTGCGCGGCTATCTGGTTGAACCGTTTAAATATGATCTGGTCCTTGAAATGATGCCCGGAGAGGCCAACACCGCAGTTCTCGGCGGTGAAGAATGGTCCGGTCTCGGCTGCGACACATGGGTCTTTGCCGGGGATTATCTGGAATATGCAAAAACGTCTTTTCCCAACAAAGGCGGACACATCCATGAGAGGTATGAAGCATGATCAATGTAGACATAAGAAATTTGCTTTCAAAGCTGGACACCTTCTGCACCAATGCTTTGCACAATGCTGCAGGTTTAAGCGTTTCGCTCAGCAACTATGAAGTTTCCGTGGAACATTTTTTCATGAAATGCATTGAGGAAGTGAATAGCGACCTACCACTCATTTTTCGGCAGTACGGGGTGGAAGCTCCGCGCGTTACCGCCGCGCTCAGCGATGTGTTGCAGGATTTCAAGACCGGGAATTCCGGCAAGCCTGTGTTCTCGCCCATGCTGCTGGAACTTTGCGAAGACGCATGGCTGATTTCCTCTGTTGAACTTGGCGAAACCCGCATACGTTCCGGTGCCATACTGCTGGCCTTTCTGGGTAAGCCTAATTTTTATGCTTCGGGCAATTATGCCGACCTTTTCTCAGCCGTTAATCGAGAAGCTCTGCTCAAAGAATTTTGGACCGTGACCAAAGGGTCGGTGGAATACAAAATGCCCGCTGCCGCTCCCGGTGAAGCTGCCTCTCCGGCTAAAGGAGAGGGCGGATTCATCGAGCGTTTCTGCATTGATTTCACTGCCAAGGCCCGTGAGGGCGGTATTGATCCGGTTTTCGGCCGTGACCCGGAAATGCGCCAGATGGTCGATATCCTCGCCCGCCGTCGCAAGAATAATCCCATCCTCGTGGGGGAACCGGGAGTCGGTAAGACTGCGGTCATCGAAGGTCTGGCCCTGCGCATCACAGAAGGGGATGTGCCGGAAATTTTGAGTGACGTAACCCTGCTTGGTCTGGACATGGGCTTGCTGGAAGCCGGGGCCGGGATGAAGGGCGAATTTGAGAATCGCCTTAAGGGTGTCATTGATGAGATCAAATCCAGTGAAATTCCGATCATCCTGTTCATTGATGAAGCGCATACTCTGGTTGGTGCCGGAGGATCAGCCGGGGGCGCGGACGCTGCCAACCTGCTCAAGCCTGCCTTAGCGCGTGGGGAGCTTAAGACCTGCGCAGCTACAACTTGGACCGAGTACAAGAAATATTTTGAAAAGGACCCCGCTTTGGCCCGCCGTTTCCAGCTGGTCAAATTGGATGAACCTTCGGTTGAGACTTCAACAATTATCCTGCGCGGACTGCGTGAAAGTTACGAAAAGGCCCACAACGTGATCATCCGTGATGACGCTAATGTGGCGGCTGCGGTTTATTCCGACCGCTACATTGCCGGACGTTTCCTGCCGGATAAGGCCATCGACCTGCTCGATACCACTTGCGCGCGGGTAAAGGTGAACCTTTCAGCCAAACCCGGACGATTGGAAGATTGCCAGCGGGTGGTGCAGGCCCTTGAGCGTGAAAAGAAGGCTGTGGACCGTGACCGTTCCAATGCGGTGGAAGTGGACGAAGATCATTACAAAGAGCTGCTGGATCAGATTGAAGCCAAGAACGCCGAGGCCGCAGAAATCAGTGAAAAGTGGCTCAAGGAAAAGGATGCCGCCCATGCTGTTCTGGATGTACGGACTCAGATTCAGGAAGCACGCAATGCCGATCCTGTGGATGATGATGCTCTTGCCAAGCTGAAAGAAGATCTGGACAAGGCAGATGGTGCTCTGGCTGAACTTCAGGGTGAGAATCCCATGGTCCAGATCGAAGTAACTCCCGATCTGGTGGGCCGTGTTGTTTCCGACTGGACCGGAATCCCAGTGGGTAAGATGGCCCGCGATGAGGCCGCCACCGTTGCCGACCTTGATGAAAAGCTCAAAGTGCGCATCAAGGGGCAGGATCAGGGGCTTGCAGCCATTGCCGAGGTCATCCGTGCTTCCAAGGCCGGGATCAAGAACCCGGATCAACCCATCGGGGTCTTCCTGCTGGTCGGTCCTTCCGGTGTGGGTAAGACCGAGACCGGATTATCTTTGGCTGATCTCCTTTTTGGTGATGAGCGTTCCGTTGTCACCGTGAACATGAGTGAATTTCAGGAGAAGCATACTGTTTCCCGACTGATCGGCTCGCCTCCGGGCTATGTGGGTTACGGTGAGGGCGGCATGCTTACCGAGGCCGTGCGTCGCCAGCCTTATTCCGTGGTCCTTTTGGATGAGGTGGAAAAGGCTCATCTGGATGTCATGAACACCTTCTATCAGGTTTTTGATAAGGGTGTGCTTACCGATGGCGAAGGTAAGGATATCAACTTCAAGAATACCATTCTTATCCTGACCTCCAACCTCGGCACGGATGTCATTCAGGAAATGACCGCCAGCCTTGATCCGGGAAATGAAATGCCTATGGACGCGGTGCTTTCCGCTGTGCGGCCCATCCTTTCCCAGCATTTCAAACCTGCGCTTTTGGCACGCATGAATGTGGTGCCATATTTCAGCCTTAATCCTGAAGCCATGAAGCTGATCACCCGCCTCAAGCTGGGCAAGCTGCAAAAGATGCTTCTTGCCAACAATAAGATGAAGCTCAGCTACGACGATGAGGTCGTCGACCAGATCGCGGCCCGTTGTACTGAAGTGGAAACCGGAGCGCGTAACATTGGATATATTCTGAACGGCAATGTGTTGCCGAAGATGTCAAAGGAAATTCTGGTTCATATGACTGAGGGCGGTATGCCTTCGGCTGTGCAGCTGGGTGTTGATGAGGACGGTTCCTTTTCCATGGAATTTTCCACTGAATAATGAGTATGAGAGGGTAGTAATATGGCAGATGCTTCCAAGCCCAAGTTTTTGTTTGAGTCCAAGGGAGCGGATAAGAATACCTTCAGCGTGGTCCGCTTCAAGGGCACCGAAGGCTTATCTACCATTTATCGTTTCAGCATCATGCTGATTTCGGAGAAGAACGACCTTGATATCGGCTCCATTCTCCAGAATCCGGCGGAATTTACCATCAAGCGTGATGATGGGGATATTCCGTTCAAGGGTATGCTCAGTTCTTTTGAACAGCTCCATCAGGCCGGGACAATTTGCTTTTACCGTGCGGAACTGGTTCCTAAACTCTGGTGGGCGACCCTGACCCATTGCAACCAGATTTTCCTGAATGAGAATGCGCAGGGTTTTCTCGGTGATGTGCTCAAGAAAGCAGGTCTCAAGGAGGGGCTTAGTTTTGATTTTAAACTGCAAGGCTCCTATCCCTCTTGGGAATATCTCTGCCAGTACGATGAATCCCATTTCAATTTTGTCTCCCGCTGGATGGAGCGGGACGGCATGTACTATTACTTTGAGCAGACCGATCAGGGCGAAAAGATGGTCATCACCGACACCCACATTTCCCATTCGCCCATGAAGGAGGGCACCAGCCTGACTTATTCGCCGCCGAGCAATCTTGACCACACCCATCGTGATGAGATCGTCAAGAACTTCATGCTCAAGCAGCAGCCGTTGCCCAAAAAAGTGCTGCTCAAAGATTACAACTATCGTAAGCCCAGTCTTGAAATGAAGGCCGAAGCTCTGGTCTCGCAGCAGGGTATGGGCGAAATCTATATCTACGGTGAACATTTCAAAACTCCGGGTGAGGGTAATCAACTGGCCCGGATCCGGGCGCAGGAATTTCTCTGCCGGGAAAAGGTTTTCCATGGCGTATCCACCGTGCCTTATGTGCGCACCGGGTATATTTTTGAATTGAAGGACCATTACCGTCAGGATTTCAACCAGCGTTACCTGACCACCGAAGTTGTGCATGAAGGCAGTCAGGAAGCTTACCTTGTTTCCGGTCTTGGTTTGCACCTGTCTGAAGGTGAAGACCGCCTCTATTATCGCAATTCCTTCACCTGTATTCCGGCAAACACCCAGTTCCGGTCCGAGCGTAAGGCCGTGAAACCCAAGCTTTCCGGGACTATAAATGCCAAGGTCGATGCCTCTGGAAGCGGGCAGTATGCCGAGCTGGACGGTGAAGGACGTTACAAGGTGATCATGCCTTTTGATGAGTCCGGGCGCAGCGGCGGCAAGGCCACCACATGGTTGCGTATGGCCCAACCCTACGGCGGTTCCAATCACGGCATGCATTTCCCTTTGCACAAGGGTACTGAGGTCTTGATCACCTGCATTGAGGGTGATCCTGATCGGCCTATTATTCAGGCTGCGGCACCAAACCCGGAAAATCCCAGTCTGGTCAGGGATTCCAACCAGACCATGTGCCAGATTACCACCGGGGGACAGAACAGAATCCATATGGAAGACAAGCAGGGCGGTGAACGCATCCTGATGCATTCACCAAAGTCAAACACCTGGATACGGATGGGAACACCCAATGATCCTCCTGCTGCCGGGGAAGAGGAAGAAACTCCGGAAGTTAAGGACCTTGGCAAACTCGGGAAGTGGACTCGTGAAGATGAGGGCGGTCAGGATGGCTGGAAGCTGAATACCAGTGCGCACATGGAGGTTTTTGCGGGCTCGTCGGCTGAAACAATTCTGGGGAACGAGTTCAAATCCATCGGCGGTTCTTCTGAAGAAATCGTAGTTGGGAATGACACCAAGACTTTCTTGGGACTTAAGGAAGACATAGTTGCCGGTATGGAGACCGGTATCAAGCTCGTACTTGCTAACGAAATAACTGCGGAGAAACACGGCTTGGTGCTGGGTAGTGCTCTCAAAGCTGAAACTGAACGTGAAGAGTTGATCGCTGACCATCACCGGATGAACATCGATATGACCAAGCTTAACGTTACCTGCGCTGAAATCAACGGTGATTTGAGCACAATCCGTGAAGCACACACCAACTTGGCTATGGATTTTGATGACTTGAAAGGGGCCACCGCGCAGTTGGCAGGTGAATCAAGCAGACTTGCCGGGGAAGTGGAAAATCTTGGTGGTCAGCTAACGGAGGTAGCAGGAGATGTCTCGGAAGTGTGCGGAGAACTGACCAAAATTGCCGGAAGCAAAACCAAAGTGTCAGGAGAAGTCATCAAGGCATGTGGAGATAAAACTTCTGCTGTTGCGGCTTTTTCCGAAGTCTCGGCTGAATCAAGTCAGATCTCAGGTGAAATGAATAACATTGCAGGCCTCATTAACAATATCTAGCCCCGGAGCCACATGAAGATATTCAAGGAAAAGCAGCATTCCTTTTTCCCGCGTCCGCTCGGCATTGGCGATAAATTTTACCTCAGTGTCGGGGTCATGGCTTTTTTTGACCTCAATGATCCCGGCAATCTGCTGGATGAACAGGGACTTTGGAAAAGTGTTCCGGGTGAGCTTGGTCCCAAACCGATAATAGATCAGGGCGTGCCCAAACCGCGCGGTGAGTTTCTGGTCAGCGGATCATGCTTTGCTCCGCGAGGTCAGTCGCGTCCTGCGTCACAGGTGCAGGTCCGGGTGGGGGAAAAGGAAAAGCAGCTGAATATCTTTGGTGACCGTTATTGGAAAAACGGTTTGATCACTAACCCGGAATCGTTTGTGGAAATGCCCTTGGTCTGGGGCAATGCCTTCGGCGGACCGGACTACGCCAAGAATCCATTAGGTAAGGGGATGGGCAAAGTGCCTATGCCTGATGGTTCTGAGGCTGTGCCGCTTCCCAATGTTGAATTGCCGCAACAGCAGATCGGTTCGCCTTCGCAAAAGATCGATCCTGCAGGCTTCGGTCCTCTTGATCTGATGTGGCCGCAACGGGCGCAGAAGAACGGTACTTATGATGAAAAATGGAAGAATGAATGCTGGCCTTTTTACCCCGATGACATGAATTACGAGTTCTTCAATGTCGCCAGTGAAGACCAGTTTATGGACGGATTTTTCAAGGGCGGGGAGTCGGTCTTAATCAAAAATATGCATCCTGATTTTCCGCTTATCGAAAGTTCCTTGCCACGTTTGCGCATGCGCTGCTTTGTAACCGTGAACAAGAATTTCAAACCGCATCAATTTCCGGTGGGCCCGCTGCCATCCCACCAGATTCAAGAAGATGAGGAGTTCCGCGAAGTTTCCACCCGTTTGGAAACAGTATGGTTTTTTCCTTCGATCATGCGCGGGCTCCTCATCTATCGTGGGACCACCGAAGTTGTGGATGATGAAGGCGCGGATGTGTTGCGGGTGCTGATCCGCCACGAGTCGCAGGACGGGGAAATCAAGTCCATTGAGTACTACCGGGACTTACAGATCAAGCTTCTTGATCGCGGTGTGGATATTGATCTGTCCAAGGCCGAAGAGGCCATGCAGCAGGCCAAAAAGTCTATGCTCAAAATCAGGAACATTCCCAAGTTCGCGGATGAAATTCGCCAGAAGGCTCTTGGCAACCGTCCCAAAATGCCGCCGCAGGAACCGGAAGAGGTCATTGCCGGGGCGCAGAAAATGATCGCCGGACACTACAAAACTTTGGATAAGCTTGAGGCTATGGCCCGCAATGCCCATGCGGAGCATGGTCATCTGGTGAAAATCAACCTTGGAGTGTTCGACAAGTTCCGGGGTAAGCTTGCTGACATCGAAAAGAAGCTGGATGCAACAGGAACAAAAGTTTCCGCCGTTAAGAAGAAAATGGAGGCATCACGCAAGGCTGCGCTCAAAGATGCATCGAGTAAGCTGAAGAAGATTAAGCCGGAACTTCTCAAGGAAAGCGGCTTAGATCCGGATGAACCGATTCCGTCTGATTTCCCCTTACATAAGAAAGTAAATTCATGGCACGACCGTGGTTTTCCGCTGGTGGCCCGTTGGCGCAGGGCTTTGGAAAATGACCGTGAGACTATGAAAAAGATTACTGATCTAGGGCTTGAGAGCAAGACAATCAAGCGCATGTGGCTGGGCGTGAATGCAGAAGCTTTGAGCGAAGTTCCGGCGGATTGGGGTTTGGACGGAGATGATGGATTCACCGTTCCGGCAGGGCTGGTTCTGCCGCGTTTTGATGGTCCGGTGCTTAATCATGTTAAAATCAATCCGGGAAATTTTGCTGCCAAAGCGGAACTTATTCCCGGGTCTAATGAAGAACCGTTATTTCTGCCTAGTTCTACTCTTATCAATCTGCCGACCATGCCAGCAGCTGCTGCGGCTCCGGTGGTTTGCGTTGCAGATGAATTACAGGCCCTGTTCATGGAGCAGGAAGTGGGGGATTTCTGTTCAATCCTGACTCTTGGCTCTGCCAAAGATAAGCCGGGTAAGGCAACGGCTAAGGAACTTAAAAATGCGCAGGCAGTGCTGGTTGTCCGGCCTGAAAAATGGAACGCGGACAGCGAACTCAGGAAAGAATGGGTTGATTGGCAATCGGCATTGAAAACCGCGCAGCCTCTGGAACTTGAGCATGGACGTACTGTCTTTGAATCCAGTCAAAAGGGTAGCGACATCCGTCAATGGGTGCTCGATCACCTGCCCGAAGAGCACGCAGCGGAACATGGAATGTCCATGGCTATGCCGGAAAAAGGCGAATTTCCTGATGGAGATTTTTTGAAAGGTTTCATGCCGCCGTTCCCGGATGTGAAAGGTTTGGCAAAAGGGATTCATGCCGAGGTGAAGAAGAGCATTGAGGCTAGATTTGAGCCAGCCAAAGCCACGCAGAATGAGATGCTCAACCTGATGCGTGAGAAGGTTGAAAAGAATCCCAAGCTGGGAGTTGATCCGTCAAAACTCGTGCTTGAACCCACAAGACCCAAGGCTACAGCCACGCAAATGGGCAAGGATGCCGCTGCCAAGATCAGGGCCAAGGCTGTTGAGTTGAAACAGCGTAATCTGCTCACCCCGGAAGCTGCGCAGAAAATGGAAACTGAAGCAGCAAAGGCGGAAAAAACAGGCGCAAAGCTTGATGCCCAGAAAGCACAACTGCTGGAAAAATTAAAACTCAAGAAAATCGAAATGGCTGAAGGGCTGAAGAAGCTTGATGCCAAAGAACTTCCCGACACAGCCAAAGCCAAGTTTGCCGAGCACGGATTGAGCGTTGATTCACTGCGAGTTCTGACCCGTGAGGAAGTGCAGCGTTACCATGAACAGGGCAAGTCATTGATCGGGGCAGTGCTTAGTGGTGTAGACCTTTCCGGTCTTGATCTTAGCGGGGCGGACCTTAGCAAATGCCAACTTAAAGGGACTAACTTTAAGGAAGCAACACTCGACAATGTTAAGTTTGTACAAGCTATTGGAATAGATACAGATTTCAGTAAAGCTTCGCTCAGAAGGGCAGACCTTAGCCGTGGTTTGTTCAACAAAGCCGTATTCGCTGAAAGCAACCTGAGCGAGGCAAAGGCGGCACAGGCGATCTTTAAGAATGCTCAATTCCCGAAGGCAGTGCTGCGCGATGCTGATTTCGACATGGCTATTCTTGAAAAGACGGATTTTACCGAGGCTGATCTAAAAGGCGCACGCATCAATATGTGTATGGTCAGCGGTAAGGCGGATAAGTCCGATTTCAGTCAGTCGATTATTAAGAAATCTATCTTCAAAGCATCATCCCTTAACGAAGCTGATTTCAGTGAAGCATCGGTGAATGAATCCATGTTCAACAATGTTGAGGCCCGGAAAATTAATTTTGCTGATGCCAATCTGGATAAGTTGCGTACCGGACGTAATTCCAATTTCAAGGATTCTGATTTTCGCAATGCCACCTTGCGCGGTGCGGCCCTGCGTGAGTCCGATTTCACCGGTTCGGATTTCCGGGGTGCTGATTTGGAGAACGGAATGGTGGATAATTCGCAGTTGGTCCGGGCCAACCTGAACGGCATTTCCGCCAAGGGTGCGCGTTTTAATAAAAGTAATCTAGAAGCCGCATCCATGCGTGCCGCCAACATACATATGGGTGGAATGCGCAAGGCTCGTTTGGTTGATACCGACTTGCGCGGCTCCAACCTTTACGCCGTGGATTTTTATAAATCCGTGCTCGGTAATACCCGTTTCGAGGCTGCCAATCTCAAGCGCAGCCAGTTGCATGGAAAACTCGAACTGCTGGATGACGACTCATGAGCACACTAAGTAGCGAACAGATACTTGCGGCCATAGCCGATAACCGGACCTTGCGGGATATTGACCTTTCCGGGGCCGATCTTTCGGGCGCGGATCTCACCGGGGGAAGGTTCGCTAATGTTAAATTGCATGGCGCAAACTTGTCCGGGGCCAACATCCTTAAAACCGGATTCAAGAATTGTGAATTTAACAAGGCTATTTTTGACGGCTGCGACCTGACCAAGGTTAATTTCCAAGGAATGAGTTTCACCGGAGCCTCTTTCAAAGAGGCGAAAATCCACATGGCTATGCTCCAGAAAACCGATTTCAGCGAGGTCGATTTTACCGGGGCGGAACTGACATGGTCCATGGCCCAGCATTCCAATTTCAAGAACGCGAACATGTGTTCCATGAAGATCGTCAAAACCGTGCTTTCCCATTCCAGGCTCGACGGGGCTGATCTTTTCGGGGCCAATCTTGATCGCGTGGTCTGCAACGGTTCGTCTTTCAAATCCACAAAATTCAAGGGCGGCACCTATTTCAAGGTTATGATGCGTGAGGCGGACTTGGAGAATCAGGATATTTCCGGGCAGCTTTTTTCGCAGGTCCTGCTCGATAGAGCTAATTTGCGCGGGGCTAATCTTTCCGGGGCAGATATGACCATGTCTAATTTTATGGGAGCCGATCTAAGCGGGGCGGATTTTTCCGGCACGGTGCTACGCAGTTGCATGCTTAGCGGGGCAGTGTTGCGGGAAGCTGATTTCAGCCGTGCAGATTTGACCAAGGCTTATCTCGGCGGGGCAGATGCGACCATTGCTGATTTCAGCGGTGCAACCATGGTTCACGCAATTTTTGCCAAGGCAATCTGCCATGCCACGAAGTTTGTCGGGGCCAGTTTGCAGCATTCAGATTTTTCACATGCAGACCTGACCCATGCGGATTTCAGCAGAGCGTCCATGTATCGGGCTAAGCTGCATCGCATAGTCGAGAAGGATACGCGCTGGGATGGAGCTTCGCTGATTATGCTGCAAGGGACGGATAAAGATTTAGAGGAAGCCGAAAACTGGGTACATGGTGGATAAAGGAGGATATATGAATAATCTGGCTAAGAAACATGAAGTAGTCGCACCCCAGCTTGAGTATGGGCGGGTGATTCTGGCGGATGGCGGTGTTGTGGTTGAAACTTCCCTTGGAGAACTTGAAGCGCAGAAGGCGGTCAGTTGTCTGGTCAGCCCGGAAGCTGGTGACAGTGTGCTGGTCTCTGTTGATGCAAAGGGCGGAGTCTGGATTCTTTCGGTACTGGCGCGGGCGGCTGAGACTGCGACCTTTCTGGAAGTTGATGGGGATGTTACTTTGCGCAGCAAAAACGGCAGTCTGACCATTGCCGCTGATGATGAGTTGAATTGCATCAGCGATAAAGCTGCTCTGCATTCCAATGATGTTGACATTTCTGCTGGCAAGGTGTCGCTTACTTCGCGTTTGTTCAGCAGCAATGTAGAGCGGGTAAAGCGTATTGCCGGAAATGTGGATGATGTCAGCCGCGAATTTACCCGCCGGGTGGTTAACTATTTCCGTTTCACCAAGGAGCACGAGGATTGTCAGGCTGAATCACGCCGTCAGTTGGTTGATGAAACCCTGACCATGCAAAGTAAGAATACCATGATCGTTTCCGAGGAACATGTGAAGGTTGATGGTGAATTGATCCATATGGGTTAATAAGATTAATCCCAACGAGGAGTTAGATATGTTTGCGCTTACAATGGGAGCAGGGATGGATATGGGGTTCCCGGATGTCTGCCTGACCCCTGCAGGGCCGGTACCGGTACCGATTCCGTATCCGAACATTGCTGAATCAGCCACTTCAGCCCCGGCAGCTTACAATGTGCTTTGTGATTGCATGCCGACCCTGAATCAGCTTTCCCTCGGCCTGGTTAGCGAGGGTGATGAACCCGGAGTTGAAATGGGCGTGGTTTCGCATCTGGAATCCGGGCAGACGGAGTATATTGTCGGCTGTATAACCATCCTTGCTGACGGTGTCCCGGTACAGCGATTGACCAGTGTGACCGGACAGAACTGCTTGGCTGTGCTGCCCAATGCTCCCGGTATTTGCGCCGTGCCCAGTCAGGTCACTGTTTTAACTTTAGGGTAATGCCTCCGGCGGCTGGGGAAGAGAAACTTTTGCAAAAGTTT
>DDLU01000096.1 GCA_002340305.1 Desulfovibrio sp. UBA2564 | reverse complement strand
CACCAGCCCTTTGGTTTCCACCATGCCCAGTGCTTCCTGCTGCATTGACAACCTCCAAGTTGACTTTGCCCGGCTGCAAAATGAAAATTTTTCACTCCAGCCGAAAACATTAAATTTAATCTAAACGTTGGGGGAAATTATCCCCCGGAAGACAAAATGTCCTGTCCGACCGAGGGTCATTTTTTGTCCTCTTCGTAAAAGCAAAGGACAAAATCTGACATGGTGGAGAGTAAAAATTTTACCTCTCCAAACAGCGGAGGAGACCTTCTACATCTTCAAAGTCAGGAATACGGGGATTGCAGGTAGTTGTGATGTCATCAAGAGCGGCACGGGCCATACTGCTGATTGCGTTACCGTATTTTACGAGATCGGCTCCGCTCTCTTCCATTGTAGCCGGAATACCCAGCTTGTGATTCAAGCGTCTAACCATCAGGGCAAGGGATTGCGCCCCCCTACGGGCGGGAAACTTTGCGCCCCCCAGAATGCCGGTCAGCGCGGCGTAGCGATCGGCAATATCTTCATTATAAAGAACACCATCAACCAGCCCGGCGTTGTATTCAATCACCAAAGGCAAAAGCATAGCGTTGATCCGCCCATGAGGGATATGCATGGTTGCGCCCACAGCATGGGCAATTCCGTGATTCAGCCCCAGCCCGGCTTCGTTAAAAGCCATCCCGGCCATGCAGGAAGCGTTATGCAGCTTTTCCCGCGCCTCGCTGTCGGCACCGTCTGCGTAAGCCACCGGAAGCCACTTGCAGGCCAAGGTCAGTGCTTTCTCAACCAGAGCGTCAGCAAAATCATTGGCATAAAGGGAGACATAGGCTTCGATACAATGGGTGATCACATCCATACCCGTATCAGCGGTAATCTTCGGAGGCACACTTTTAACCAGTTCCGGGGCCAGAATAGCCACATCAGGGAGCAGGTCTTCCGAGCGCAGGGGAAATTTGATTCCCTTGGCCGCATCGGAAATAACCGCAAACTCAGTAACCTCCGAACCTGTGCCGCTGGTTGTAGGAACGGCTACAAGCTCCATACGTTCAAATCCCGGCATCTCGCGCAGGGAAACCATGATGGCCTTAGCCGTATCCAGAGTGGATCCTCCGCCCACCGCCAACACAACCTCCGGACGCAAAGGGGCAATGACTCCAACCCCCTCAACCACAACTTCTACTGTGGGGTCCGGCTTAACACCTGAAAAAACTGTAGATTCGCACTCTCCTATGTGGGCCAGCACCTGATCCAGCATTCCTGAAGACACCATAAAACCGTCTGTGACCACGGCCACACGGCATCCGCTGTACTCTGCAAGCTGGGAAAGAGCCTTCTTTCCAGTGAAAATGCGGGACTTTATATAAAAACTGTCAATTCCATTCATGTTCCAGAAACCTCATTTTTTCTAAGTTTTCTAGCCTAGGGTGCCCCTTTCCACAGGAGATAAAATTGACCAGACAGGGTAAAAAATTGACGCGGTCAGTAAAATTTTTACACGCTCAGAACAAATTTTCCTCGCTGCATACAACCGCCGCCCGGTGCTAAACATAGAGGCGTACCTTTTCGTTAAGGAAGGAGGAAAAATGAACAAAGATTCATTTCTGGAAAAAATAAAAGAAGCTGGAATCGTGGGTGAGGGCGGGGCCGGATTTCCGTCCCACATTAAATATGATGCGGAAGTAGAGACAATAATCGCCAACGGCTGCGAATGTGAGCCGCTGCTGCACACCGACCACCACATCATGAAGCATCACGCTGCCCGCATAGGGAAGGCCGTGCGGACTTTGGGACAGTTTACCGGGGCTACGCGTCTGGTGCTGGGTATCAAAAAAAAGCACACCGACATTATAGGGCAGCTACGTCAGGAGCTGGAACCGTTCGGGGTCAACCTACATTTGATGGACGATTTCTATCCCGCCGGGGATGAACAGATCCTTGTTCGCGAGGTAACCGGAAAATCCGTTCCGCCGCTGGGCATCCCTCTCAATGTCGGGGCCATTGTCGCCAACGTAGGGACACTGGCAAACGTCTGCGCGGCACTGGAAGAAAACAAACCCGTTACCGACAAATTTCTAACCGTAACCGGGGAAGTTAATTCCCCAGCCGTGATGCAGGCACCGCTGGGCACACCGCTGACCGACTGTCTGCGAGCCTGCGGCGGAATCAAAACACCATCCCCGGCTTTCATCCTCGGCGGTCCCATGATGGGCAGAGTGGTAGTCGGCATGGAAGCACTGGCCAAAGAAAATGTTACCAAAACCACAGGGGGATTGATTGCCCTGCCCGAAGAGCACTACCTGCAAAACAACGCAACCCTGCCTCTGGAGGTCATGCGCCGCCGGGCCGCATCGGCCTGCATCCAATGCCGGGCCTGTTCGGATATCTGTCCGCGCGGACTCATCGGACATCCCTTTGAAACACATAAAATTATGCGTCTTTTCGCCGCCGGAAACGAAAATTCTGAAGCAGCTGCATCCGCCATGCTCTGTAGTGAATGCGGGGCCTGCGAACATTTCATCTGCCCCATGGGCATGTCCCCCCGGCGCATCAATCAGGCCGTCAAGCAGACCCTGCGCAGCGGATCTATCAACTATGATGGAAGCAGGGAAATAGCCGAAGAAAAAACCGCATTCCGGGAATACCGCAAAATCCCGGTCTCCCGACTGGCGGAAAAACTGGGCATCGGGTCATACATGAAGCTGGCAACACCTTTCATCGGGGAAATTAGCCCCAGTGAGGTGAATATCTCCCTGCGACAGCACATAGGTGCGCCATCTATCCCGGTTGTCAAAAAAGGAGCCCGTCTCCGCAAAGGCGACCTGATCGCTGTCGTCCCGGAAAAGGCCCTCGGCGCACAGATCCATGCCAGCGTGGACGGAACTGTTGTGGAAATAGACAGCCATGTGCGCATAGCAGCCCAAAACACTGCCACACCTACCGGAGGTAAATAATGAAAAAATTAACAGCCATCGGCCTGATCGAATTCACCGCCATCCATGCAGGCATCGGGGCCGCAGACGGAATGCTCAAAACCGCTTCAGTAGAACCTTTTATGATGAAAACCCTTTGCCCCGGCAAATTTATTGCCGGAGTGCATGGCGAAATCGGCGCAGTGCAATCATCAGTTGCCACTGGACTGGGGCTTTATCCTTCAACTGTGGCGGATTCTTTTACCATCCCCAATGTTCATCCTGACGTTGTAACCGCCCTTTCCGGCTGTACCCGGATTACAAAACAAGGCGCACTGGGAGTGATCGAAACCTTTTCCGTTGCTTCGGCCATCCTCGCTGCAGACGAAGCCGTAAAAGCGGCGGACATCGACCTGCTGGAAATACGCACCGCATTAGGTCTCGGCGGTAAAGGATACGTGCTCCTCAGCGGAGACATAGGTGCAGTGGAAGCAGCCGTGGGTTCCGGCATGCGTAAAGTGGAAGAACGCGGGCTGCTGGTGGGGACTACAATCCTGCCCCGTCCCGACAAGACACTTTTACAGCAGCTCACCTAACGATCAGTCTTTTTCATTCAACCACCTTGGAATAAACTAAAAACGACCTTAAAATGGAAAATCATTTATGAAAATATTCGTAGTTAATTGCGGAAGCTCATCTTTTAAATTCCAGCTTATCAACATGGAATCCTCTGCCATACTCTGCTCTGGCCTAGTAGAGCGCATCAGTGCAGCCACAGGCAACCTGACCTACAAACAGCATCCCGGCACAAAAAATTCACGCGAACTGGAAGAAGAAAGGGCATTTGCCAACCACTCTGAAGGCATCATCCGTGTTATGGAACTTCTTACCGACGAAACCTACGGAGTTATGAAAAATCTGGATGAGATTTCGGCCTGCGGTCATCGCGGTGTGATGGGCGCAGAAAAATTTACCAAGCCCACCATAGTGGAAGCAGGAATGCTGAAAACACTGAAATCCCTCTCCATTTTGGCTCCGCTGCACAACCCGCCGACCATTCAGGGCATGGAAATCATGAATGAAATGCTACCCTGCCCCTCTGTGGCGGTCTTTGATACCGAGTTCCATTCAACCATGCCCGAACATACCTACAAATATGCCATCCCGGAAAAAATGTATGATGAATTCGGCATCCGCCGCTATGGCTTCCACGGCACCTCACACCGCTATGTATCGGAACAGGCAGCCGACTTCATGGGCAAGGACAGAGACAAGGTCAACCTGATCACCTGCCACCTCGGCAATGGAAGCTCGGTCACAGCAGTACAGGACGGCAGATGCGTGGATACTTCCATGGGCCTGACCCCGCTCAGCGGGGTGGTTATGGGCACCCGCAGCGGTGATATCGATCCGGCAATTTATCCTTTCCTTGCCCGACAAACCAAGAATAACATTGAAGAAATTGATGCCATGCTCAACGCTGAAAGCGGCCTCAAAGGTATCTGCTCCATGAACGACATGCGAGACATCCACAGCGCACGGGCTCATGGCGACCCAAAAGCGGAACTGGCTTTTCAGATGTTCTGCTACAGCATCCGCAAATACATCGGCGCATATTTCGCCGTGCTGGACCGCGTGGACAGTATCGTATTCACCGGGGGCATTGGTGAAAACGATGACATTGCCCGCTCCAGCATCTGCGCCGGTCTTTCCGGCCTCGGGATTGAGATTGATGCACAAAAAAACAGCATCCGCTCCCCGGAATCCAGAAGCATCGCTACGGAACAGGCAACAGTCGATACGATGATAATTCCCACCAATGAAGAACTAGCTATTGCCACTGCAACCATGAACACCCTGAAAGTTGCCTAAAAAATAACCCCTTAGGCCTTTGGTAAGATATACACCTCCTAAAAGTGAAGTTCCCGCTCAACACTACACCGTGAACTTCCAGCACTGTAGTCCTCAACTCACTGTGAGGGCTACAGTGCTATCTCTTCTCTACTACCCGAAAGCACTCTAGATTTCTTAAAATATCAAAACCGCCCTGCTCAATAAAAACGGGGCACATCCACAATCAAATACACCTTCGGAACCATTTCCCATCTCCAGAGCATGCCCCGGCTCTCCCACCGCTTTGAGGCGCACAATGGCCCGGACTCGAATCTAAGCTTCCCGTCCAGAAACGGCAATTTCAATCCACGCTCCCGCGGGGGGAGCGACTTTTTCACCGCGGCCTTTTGCTTCTTCTACCCGGGTTTCAATCCACGCTCCCGCAGGGGGAGCGACAACAAATTCATGTCTCCCATCCTCAGAGGACTGAGTTTCAATCCACGCTCCCGCAGGGGGAGCGACGGACCAAGGCACAGACCCTTTTAAATATGGCATGGTTTCAATCCACGCTCCCGCAGGGGGAGCGACCCATTCTTCCCGCAGCCTGTAACCGCAATACAGAGGTTTCAATCCACGCTCCCGCAGGGGGAGCGACCTACGCTTAAACTAATTCTTTAACTTTTGTGGAGTTTCAATCCACGCTCCCGCAGGGGGAGCGACTGTGGCTTTCTCAAGCCATTATTTTAAAGGGCTCACAAAATAGATTTCGCGAACCCTTTAAAAAATACTTTTTCTATACTTATCAGGCAGGGCCGATCAGCGAGAATATACTTAAATAATATGTCTTTTTCACAAGTGCGAACATGCCGGAATTTTCTGTTCTGCTTAGGGTTCGCATTCTATAAAATCAACACATCATTTTCAGGGTCATATCCTTGCCCAACTCCATGGTTTTCCACCCTACGCTGCCAGTTTTTTCCTAAAAAATAAAACCGCAAACTGTCGCTGTCCTCTTCATACTCATCCAACAACTTTTGACGCAAATTTGCCCATTGTCCGGGATCGACAACACACTCGAAAACCGAATACTGAACCCTCTGCCCGTAGTTCTCACAGACCTTGGCAATACGGCGCAACCGTCTTTTGCCCCCTTCATCTTCGAAACTCACATCATAGCTAACCAGTACAAGCATAAATCACTTCCAAAAAAATGGTGGATACCCGTCAAGATCGTTTCGCAGATATCGGGCCAGAAGTTTTGCCTGCACATGAAAAGCAATCCCCAATGGAATTTTCTCTTTGATGTAAGGATGCAGGACAATATCGCTTTTGCGTTTCTGCCAAGCCTGCAACACAGTTTTGCGCGTATCATCATCCATAAGCACAGCACCACTTTCCTTTACAGAAAACCCCTTGCTGCTGACTTCACCGCGATTAATAAGCGTCAAGACGATTCTGTCAGCCATAAATGAACGAAACTCCTCCATCATATCCAAAGCCAACCCCGGCCTGCCCGGACGGTCGCGATGTAAAAAACCAACTTGCGGATCAAGTCCGGCAGCCTCAAGGGCAGAGCGCACATCATGGGCCAAAAGAGTGTAAACAAAGGACAACAAACAATTCACCTTATCCAGCGGAGGTCGACGATTGCGACCTGTAAAGGAGAACTCTCCATCTTTTTTCAAAATCAATTCATTAAAAACATTAAAGTAGACATTGGCGGCTCTACCCTCCAGACCGCGAGCTTCTTCAAGTTCCAAGGGGTTACTCAATCTTTTTGCATAGGAATCCAGTTCAAGAGCCGCATTCTCAAGACGGCCTGAATCTATACGCTCCCCGTGATCACGCAGCCCCCTGCGCAATACGGCCCTTGAATTAACCGTCTTGCCTATTAAAAAGCTGCGAGCCATCGCAGAAGTCTGCGCAGGATCATCTGCCCGCCGATACTGCTCACGGCGCAGCAATACATTCCCACTTTGCGGACCTTTTACTTCTGCCAGAAAACGCCCGTTCTCTGTCAGAAAAGACACAGAAAGTCCGCTGTCTGCACAATGACCAAGCAAGAAAGGGCTGCACAGGACATTACCGAAACAGACGACACCATCCAAAACATGAACAGGGAATTTCCTTTTACCCCCGTCTTCCGAACGGACAACAATGCATTCGCCATCCTTGGATAGGTAACTGCCCTGCGTAGTCACATAAAGAGTGTTGAGTAATTTTTTCAAAATTTATTCCTATTCTTTAAGAGCACTCAATAAATATGACTCTACTTTTGTATTCCCGAGTCCGGGCATGCATTCTCCGGCCAGCGAACATGAACGGCATTTCTTATCTTTGACAGGCGGAGGAGTCCGGGCTTCGGCCATCATTTGATGAAGTTCCATAGCCGTTTCTTTTACCAGCAACTTAAGCTTGTCGTTGAAAATAACAACTTCTCTACGGCGAGGCTTGCCATAAAAAATGGCGCCTTCCGGGACTGACTCCCCCAGCATTTCTTCAAGACAAAGAGCCTGCGCACAAAGCTGGACGCGATCCCAATCCAAAATCTTGGGGCTGCCCCTTTTGTATTCCACCGGATACAGGATTTCCCTTCCGTCCGGTCCGGGAACTATTTCCACTACATCGGCAATACCGTATAAACCCAACCGCTCACTCTTAAGGGGTACGGATAAATCCTGATCTGCCCCGGCGCGCCTTCCCCGTTTTTCGGAGTCAACGCGCCGGTGCATAATTCTGCCTTCCACAGTAAACCTGTTCTCAACCCAGACCTTTTCAACATGGATAAGGGCGCATTGGCGCGGACAGAACAGATAGTGCTGCAATGCGGAAAGGGGCAATAATTCGGACATAGCTAGAACTTAATATCCAACTCAACACCTTCAGGAACTGCCGATTCATCAACCGTTACAGTATAATCGGAAAAAGCCCTTGCCGGTCCATCAGTGTTACTATTGGGTTCAACTGAAACAGCTTCAAACAACTTGTGTGCCGGAGCATTTCCCAGCTTGGTTTCATGCTTAAAAACAACCAGCCCCCGGGCGTTCATTTTCCCTCTGGCTGCGGAATGGTCATGGTCGAACATATTAACAAGGGATTGCCAAAGCAGTTCAAGGTCGCTTTCGGAAAAACCGGTTCCCTTATCACCGTCAGCAAGATGGGCGGAGATGTAGCCTTCGGCACGGTACAGCGCATAGGGGACTATAAATTTACGGCCCATGGTACGGTTGCCGCCATCCTGCGCTTTGGATTCCTTTTCGGTCTCCACAGCCATTCTGGTAATGCTGATTTCGGAAGGCATGATCGGCTCTATGCTTTTAGCAAAGGTAAGCTGCACCGGACCGCGAACCTGTCCGCAATTATTTTCCTTTGCGGACATGACTGCCCCGAAGGTACGAACATCAAAAAAATTATCGCACATCCATTTACGCGCTGCGGTAATCTTTTCATCCGGTTTCTTGAGTTCTTTAACTTCCGCTGTTTTGTAAGCAGGTTCACGGGTTAAAGTAAGTACTCCCTTTTCAGCTACGTAGATTTTATAACCCTCTTCTCCGGATTTGGCGATGTCCACAAAGTTTCTGATTTTCCGTTTCAGGCAGACATCAGTAACAAGGCCATGTCCTGTTTCAGGATCAACTCTGGGCAGGTTTCCGGCATCCGGATCGCCGTTAGGGTTTCCGTTTTCAACATCAAAAAGATATACAAATTCGTAACGATTGCTGATTGCGCTCATGATTTATGCCTCCGTGGCAGTCTGTTTGGGTGTGAAAAAATCCTGCCTTTGCTGATAGTAACCGATGATAAACAGGCCCTGTTTTTCCGGATTGAGTGCCGTAGGAAAACCCTTCTGTGAATCTACTTCGCTAAGTATTTCCTGAATTAATTTATCAAGATTCACCGCGTATCCGGGCTTTTCCTTGCGAATCTTGGCAAGGCCGTTCTGGGCATTGCGTAAAATAACAGGGAACGTCCTTGCCGGGGTAGCTGACGCAGAACTAAAAAATCTATCCCTGACTGTTGCGTTGCTGCCGGGAACAGCCTCTTCCTGAATCCGCTCCACAATGGCGAAAAGACATCCCAGCCGATACCCGATCTCACCGTTTTCCTTATCAAGAGCCATGTTGATCTCCTGTTGATAGTTACGAACCAGAACAGCCTTGATTATTCCGGCCCGGATATATCCGATATTCCTGTCAGCCCTGATCCTTCCTATTGCTGCAGTCAGCAGAGTCATGGGATAAGGACTGTTTCTGATAATAGACTTAAACAGCTGCCCACTCAAAAGCGGCGACATATTCCGGGAATCCTGCCGAGCGGCAAGCTCCCTCAGAATCCACCACGGACTTGGATTTTCCGGGGTGTTCGGCGGCCTTCCAGACAACGACATCCGTTGGAAATGTCCACTGATGTTCGAAAACATTTCCCCAACAGTTCCAACGTGCCAGAAACGTACTGAGATACGCGCAGCATTGGGTGATAGCCCCAGCACATAAAACGGGGTTTCGGGTTCACCGAGTTCCCGGGGAAGTTTACCTGAGGCCAGAGCAGACAACAGTCCACCAAGCCGCTTGGCAAGGTCTGTGTCTTCGGATTCCCTGACCCCCATGGCCAGACCGAATAATCCTTCTACCTCCTTTGGAGCTTCGGTCCAGAACAGCACGGTTGTATCACCGACTTGAACCTTGCGGGGACTTCCCGGTGCCAGCAGATGGTTTAAAGCCGTGGTGTAGGCAAAGGCTGCTTTTTCGGAAATAGGCGAAAGCTGATTCTGCTTTTTTCCAAGAGATTCTGCGGAGTCGATATTAAATGACACAAGTGCAGCTCCGGCTGTCTGCGCTCCGGGAATGCCCTTAATCTTGGCATGGGTGTTTGGGATGGAGACATCGTCTTCACCCGTAACCAGACATTTCCCCTTTTTGGTCCCCGCTTTGCTATCCAAATACTTTGACCATGCTTCGCGTAGGGAAGGACGTTCATGAAGAAACCCCCGTTCACCGTCGAGTCTGAAAACAAGAAAACTGTCCAATATCTCGTCCCAGCCTTTCAAATTTTCAGCTTGCTCCGGCTCCCATTTCTCTAAAAAAGAAAGCAGAGCACGCACGCCGTCATCATCAACACCTTCCAGTATAGTGCAGGCCAAATCTTTAAAGCCCGCATGCGTCTTTGCTGTTCGCTCCGGTTTGCCCTTGCCGTCAATTCCCAGAACATACCCGGTATTATCCCATACAAAATTAGGAAGAACCGTGTTGCCACTTCTGCCGACAGGGCCCGGCACTTCAATCCGAACCGGCTTGCCGTTCTCACGCAGATCAAGAGGATCGCCCACAAGATTGCCTTCACGGTCAATTGTCAGGCAGAAATGGACTCCCTGTTTGCCGAACCCGAATGGCGGAACATCCACATCAGGATCATCAGCCATCCGAATGTAATAATCATTAAGAGTCTGCAAGATCATGCGGACAGACCTCCGTTACAGCATTCGATGATCCCGTTCTGCATGACCGGACGGAAAAATTCCGGTGCCATGCCGGCTTTGTAATCAATGTCGTGCAGCATCCATCCAAGATCGGTTTTACCTTTAATCTCAGAAACAGGGACCTCTCCCTTAACCGGGCCGAAAGCAGCAGCAAATTCCCGGCAGCCCAGATAAGGACGGTGAAAACACTGCCCCTTTGCCACGCGGCGGTTGAAAATATCCAAATGCTTGCCGTCATTACGGTCTTCTTTAGAGGTATATTCAAAACGGGCTTCAATAATGTAATCAACATCACGCAGAATCATTGCCGCACGCTGTTGCCGAACATCTTCCACGTAAATTCCCAGATTGCCTCTTCCGCTTTTCATGACAGAACCGACCCCGGTTTTTCCATTTACCGGAATTTTTGCCGAGACCTCATTTCGCCGAATATTGTCAAAACGGACAGATTTAAGCACATGGATTCTGTCCACCACCCACTTTATGCTCGGCTTCCAGTAAATTGCTTCCAGAATACCACGGGCGGCAGAGGGAGTCATGACATCATAACTCACCCGTTCCACTTTCATTTCCGGGCGGGTAAAGCATGCATAATCTCCCCAGACCCTAAGTTTAACTCCTGTAGCCACATACACCTCCATTGATTTAAACTATGAAGTTGTCATTCGAAATATTTTCCGGAACCGATAATCCAGCCTCAAAATCATAAAGACTCTCATCCACCAACACGGCATACTTTTCATCCACAATCTCAATTGCGCCCATATCGTTCAGTGCGGCAAATTGATGCGTGTAAACCTGAACTGTAAAATGCTGTAGTTTTCGCAGGATGGCTGCCGGGAATTCTGTAAAAACCAAATCACGCAACAGCTTCTCTGCCTTATCATTGAATTTGATAATGATAGGAACCATTTCATTTTCAATAAGCCGGAACTTTTTGGCAGCTGTGCGGAAATCCCATTGCCCGTGGGGACTGTTCAAATCTTCAAGCACATTCTTTTTGTCTAACTGGTCACTTTTAAGCCAATAAGTATCCGCAAAAAAATGATGCATTGCTTGCGGAGAGAATGGATCATCAGAATACAGCCGCAATGTATTTTGCGCATTGACCGCTGCCTGCCGGAATGGTCCGGGCAACCCTTCAGCGGGTTCAAAGACTGAAACCTGCCCCATCCCTGCCAGTTCGCCTTCCCGGTTGCACCTTCCCGCTGCCTGGGCAATTGAATCAAGCCCGGACAGCTCACGGATGACAAGGGGAAAGCTGACATCAACACCGGCCTCAATAAGCTGGGTGCTGACAATACGGCAAGGTTTGCCGGAGGCAAGCTTAGTACGAATATCTGTCAGGGCTTCCGTGCGGTGCGCCGGACACATCAATGCACTCAAATGTGCCGCTCCCGGTTCATCTTTGATTTTGGAAAACAACTCCGCTGCACGCGCTCTGGTATTAACAATGCACAAGCCCTGCTCTGCCCCGCAAATTTCCTGCGCAACTTCATCAAAGGACAGAACGCCTTTGTCTTGCAGCTCTGTGCGTTTGAATTTCTTATGCATACGGTCCGGGGCCGGTGCAAGCTCTGCCGCTATTTCCAGACCGTCGGAAAAATTTTCAGATTTCTGCAGCGCAGGCTGGGTGGCGGTGCAGAGAACAACACTGGAATTATAATTCGTGGCCAACTCCTCAAGAACACGCATGCACGGCTTAAGGTATTCGACAGGCAGCATCTGGGCTTCGTCTAGAATTATGACCGATCCGGCAAGATTATGGAGCTTTCGGCAGCGTGAAGGCTTTGCAGCAAAAAGAGATTCGAAAAACTGAACATTGGTTGTCACCACTATTGGCGCATCCCAGTTTTCACAGGCAAGACGATGCCTAAGACCGGCAAAAGGAATTTCCTCCTCATCCTTAAACTTGCTGTCATCAAAATTGCTATGATGCTCGATGACAGAACCGGGAGGGAAAATTTCCTTAAAAACACGGGCGTTCTGCTCAATAATCGAGGTGTAGGGGATGACGTAGATAACCCTGCGCATACCATGTTTCAGGGCATGTTTCAGGGCGAAGGCCATGGAGGTGAGAGTCTTTCCTCCTCCGGTGGGCACTGTTAGTGTGAAAAGACCGGGATTCAGGTTTGCACTTTCTAGGCAATGGTCCAAAATTTCACAGCGAAGCTTGTTAACACGGGTATCCGGTTTAAATTTGCTAATCCCCTCGTTAAGCCTCTCATTTAGAATTTCCAAGTCAGGACCTGTTTCACGCATGGAAAACTTTTCAGGATTCATGTATCGCTCAGTATCCAGAAAATCTGCGTCAACAAGTGCAGAAAAAAGCATACGGGTAAAAAAAGACAATTGAAATGCAGAGGTAGGAGTAAAGGGAAGCTCTACGGAATTTAGCTTAGACGAAGTTTCCGGTACACAATTTAGATAAGGTTGAGCTTTCTCCAAAATATCATCCAGAGACTCGCCCAGATTCGCATGTGATGAGTCCGGCAAACCGCCATGATGTCCGGCTATGCAGAAAGACAACAATTTGCCGACATGACCGAGCCTGTCAGACAGCAATCTGGCACCGATACTTTTATGGTCGACTACCGCATTTGAATTTGAATGAATTTTTTTCTGAAAATCCGGTTTAAACTTACCGTAGTCATGGAATTTACCGGCCAAACAACCCCAATCAGAACCACCGAAAACAGCCGAAAACCCAGATGCAAATTCTGCCACACCATTCAAATGATCATCAAGAAGTTGCCACTCACCTTCATCAACACCCTCCTTCGTATGTGCGTAATACACATGTCCCCCTCATCCGGCAGCAGCCATGTTAAGTTACTATTGAATTTTAAAAATAATTCAGCAGCAACATACGCCTATCATTTAAAAAATTCAATTACCTGTATCATATTACGAAAAAACATACACATTTTCACTAGAAAAGCAGCCGCTTTCCGCCTCAAACCAAGAAAGCCCCACAATGTTATAATACACTGTGAGGCTAAACTTTTTCATGGAGCCAACGATAGGAATTGAACCGACGGCCTGCTGGTTACGAATGAAGAACTCTATACTTTCCCACCCCCTCACAGACCATCCCTAAGCGCATACTTAAAACCTTTTGAATACTTGATTTATCTCTTTCAAAGCCGTAAACTATTACTCCAGTGACGAACAGTGATTTTGAGTGAAATACGCCGCCATACCGTCACCAAAACCGTCACCAAATCTTGAGGGGTTTTAAGATGATTTTTACAGCCAAACAGATTGAAAAAGAGATCCGCCCCGGTAAGGAAAGACTCATTACCGAAGACGCTCCCAAAGGAGCCGGTCGCCTCGCCCTGAGGACAAGACCCAACTCAGCTGAGTGGATGTTTAAATACTACGTCGGTGACAAGCGTAGAATGATCAAAGTTGCCAATGCCAGTGGAGCTGGCAAAATATCCCTTGCTGAAGCACGATTGAAAATCGAAGAGCTGCGCAAAATGCTTGTCGAGGGCCTAGACCCTAAGGATGAATTGCAAAGACAAAAGAAGGAAGCTGAGAAAAAACGCAAGGAACTGGAGTCCCAAGGCACGGTTGAACAGCTTTTCCGCAACTACGTTGAAGATCTTAAACGCCGGGGTAAGAACACATGGCAGCAGGTGGAAAGATCGCTTTTAACCGGCAAATACAACGCAGCTAACGGATTAGGTAAAAATAACAGGGCCAACGAAATCACCCCATCCGATGTAACCAAGGTTCTTAAAAAAATTTACAACCGAGGAGCTGCCAGTTCTGCCGACCATACCCGTAGCTACCTGCATAGCGCATTCCAGTACGGAATGAGAATTGAAAATGACTACACACAAAAAAGTGATGTATGTTTCAGTCTTGAATCAAACCCGGTTGCTGCTGTCGCTGTTGACCGTCAGGCCAAGAAAGTCGGAAACAGGGTCCTCAGCGAAGATGAAATTCGTTCCATATTCAATGATATGACCATTCCCGGGAATCATATTTCACTGCCGGTAGCGAGAGTACTGCAGTTGATGGTCAGCGTCGGAGGCGCGAGGGTCAAAGAATGCGTTGAGGCCCGTAAGGACAAATTCAACCTTGAGCAAAAAAGATGGAACCTCACTCCAGATCGCACCAAGAATGATAAATTTCATGCCCTGCCCCTCTCCGACAGAGCAATCCGAATCATTGAAGCTCAGCTCAAGGATAACAGCAGCGAATTCCTGTTCCCCGGAACAGATCCAGCCAAACCGATCATGTACACCTCACTGCGGCAGGCCATCACCCGCTTCCATAAAAAACACGACCGAGAGCACTGGTCTCCACGGGATATCAGAAGAACCATCAGGACCAAGTTGGCCGATGCCGGTGAACCGGATCACCGCCTTGATCTTTTCCTGAACCATGGCCGTAGCGGTGTAGGACAAAAACACTATGACCGCAGCCTGCACCTGAAATCGAAGACCAAAACCATGCTTGTGCTGGATAAAGTTCTGAGCCGTATCCTTGGGGATGGTGAGACCAAGGTTATTCCTTTGCGTAGGGATGGAACCGGGGAGTGAAACCATATCCCCGCCAGAAAATCCCCACGCCGCTGCTGACAGGTGGTATATTCTGGACATATAAGGTATCAGACTTTAAGCACGTTTCGTCGGCGAGAATACAAGGAGAGCTTGATGCGTATAAATAAACTGAAACTTGAAAACTACAGACTGTTCAAAGACGTTGAACTGGACTTTTCAAAAAAGTCTCCCGGAGATACCAATGTTATCGTTTTCATCGGTAACAACGGTGCTGGTAAGACCACTATCCTTGAAGCTCTCTCCCTTAGTCTCAGTTGGCTGGTTGCCCGTATCAAACGAGAACGTGCTTCCGGTAGCGCGATGAAAGATCTCGCCATCACAAACGGCCAAAATTTTTCCACTGTCACTACTGACGCAATATACAACGAAACGCCCTACCAGTGGATTCTTGCCAAGACTATGAAGGGTAAGAAGAAAACTGCGGAAAGCAGCCTTTCAGGACTAACTGAACTTGCTGAACTTTTCCGGGAAAACTACACAGAAGATGAAAACGCATCACTCCCGCTGCTTGCCTACTACCCTGTTGAAAGAACAATTCTTGATATTCCACTTAAGATTCGCACCAAACATTCTTTCGGGCAACTTGACGGATTGGATGGCTCATTACAACAGGGTGTTGACTTCAGACGTTTTTTTGAATGGTTTCGAGAACGTGAAGATATAGAGAATGAACTGCATGTTCGCAACATCGAAGACATCTTTAAGAATTACAAAAAGATAGCAAAAGACAGGAAAGCTGGTGAAGCAGTAGCGATTGAGCATATTCAGAAAAGCGACCCACAACTCGATAGTGTCCGCTCTGCAATCGACCAGTTAATGGATGGATTTAGCAATCTAAAAATTGAACGGAAACCGAATCTTCGTATGATGGTGGAGAAAAACGGTGTATCCCTTAATGTAGAGCAACTTTCTCAGGGAGAAAAATCCCTCATGGCCCTAGTTGGAAGTATTGCCAGCAGGTTATCAATGATGAACCCTGCACTTGATAATCCTCTTGAAGGGCGTGGTATCATAATGATTGATGAAGTGGATTTACACCTGCATCCAAGATGGCAGCAGGGAATCATCGACAGGCTGTGCTCTGTCTTCCCCAACTGCCAGTTTATCCTGACCACCCATTCTCCGCTGGTAATTAGTAACTCTCAAAACATTTTGGCTTACATGCTCGATGACGGAGATATACGTCAGCTCGGAAACCTGTACGGTATGGATGCAAACCAAGTGCTTTTGGATAAAATGGACGTGGTTGTCAGAAACCAAGCTGTTCAAAAATCTCTGGATGACATTCTAGATCTTATCCATGATAGAGAATTTTCAGAAGCCCATGCAGAAATAAAAGAACTGGAAGAAACGCTGCCTACTGACCACTGGGAACTCAATAAAATAAAAATCCTTCTTATGCGTAAGGAGGCCCAGTTTGCGAAAAATAACTAAGGGCGAAGCTCCTGATGAGTTGAAGGACTGGGTCAAGGATCATCCAAGCAAAAGATACTCTGAAATTGAAGACGATGCCGTAAGACAGGCAATACGTGAAGCATGCCTGCGGGAGCAATATGGACTCTGCGCATACTGCTGCAAGCCCATTACTGCCGATAATTCCAGTAGTCATAATGAGCATGTCGTAGCGCAGAGAATTGACCAAAACCGGACGACCGACTTCACAAATATCGTTGCCAGTTGCGAAACCCCGAATCAATGCGGCAAGGCACACGGCCATCAGCCTTTGCCACTGACACCCCTGATGGATGAATGTGAGACTGAGCTTAAATTTTCTTATTCGGGCCGAGTCAGAGGAACAACTGCGAGAGCCGAAGAAAGTCTTGATGTTCTAAAACTGCAATCCAGCTCTCTCAATGCTGCTCGCAAACGCGCTATTGAAGCTCTACAATACGAATTCGGTACGCCGCCGGAAGAGGCTGCAGAGCTGGACACAGATATTATTAAAATCCTTCTTGCGGAACTTGCTCCGCAGGAAGGACGCGATCTCAAACCCTATGCTCCTGTGCTGGTTAATATTTTGGAGCACGAGCTAGAGGGGATGCAGGGGTAACTTCAACATCCCCCCGCACCTAGGTGCGGGAGGAATTGATTCTTCTCTGTAAACACATTGGTGCCTTTTCCAGAAAATATCCACCGAAAGTCAACTTCCGTCTGTAAGCATGACCGTTGGTGCTTTGTCTGGGCAAATAAGCCGAGCGGCTTCAAAGGCCGCCTCCTTGGTTTTCTTGGTTATATTGGCTGCTTTGTAACCACGGAAGTTGTCCCAGGTAGGAGCATCACTCTGTATAAGTCTACCTTGAGCCTTAATTTGCACAGGCCTAGTGTAAATTTTACAATTATCAACCATAAAGATAGTTTTTTCAGTAGCCTCATATACTTGAGCCGAGCGTGTCAGGGCCTCCTTAGTCAGGTAGGCCATGACTACATAATGATAGCCCTCTTTGGTTGGACAGTGCCAAACTTCTCCACGAAGACGCCATACCTCGATTTTGATTACATCATCGCAAGAGAGTGGCAATATAGATTGCGCCCAGACATTCGCAGGGATGTACAGTAAGATAAGTAACAGGAACGGTGCGAATTTCATTTAACCCCTTATGGAATAAAAAACACTAGAATTATCAGCTCCATCACAAGTTATCGCCACTTCCCATGGCACCGGTATCTCACCAAATTTTGTGAATTCAAAAGAATCCGATGTTCCCGGCACCATATGCCCGGTACTTTCCCAAACACTACCGTCAACCTGAATTCTAGCTCCAGCAGCAAAGGGGCCGAGATTCCTCACTTCAACAATGATTTTCTGCTCAGCACCGAACTTATGGCTATCGCTGCTGCCTTGACCTTGAAGTATACCCGTAATGTTGATGCCCTTGAAATGTCTCTTGATCTCGCACTTACAATTGGGGTGCGGTCTGTCAGGCTTATTATCAAAGTTTTTTCCTTTGAGTGCCTGACATTTTTCGCAAGCATTCTTTTTGGGGGTTACCGTCCAAAAGAAATTTTCGTTTTCTTTCTCAGACTCAGCACCTTCGTCCTCGCTCGCCTCACTGGTGTCGCTCAAACCCAGCCGATCAACAAAGTTAACCGGATCATCTCCGCAATAACCATACAGATCCACATCGCCGCCAGCATAGCCCAGCGGATCAGGAGATATGAAACGGCCAATGGCGGGATCGTATTCACGGTAGCCGAAATGGATCAGGCCGGTATCGGAATCATATAAGCCTCCAGCAAAGCCGAGCGGAAGCGCGAATTCGGGACGACTGTTCTGTATCATCACCCCGAAAGAATCATATAGGATTTCCTGTACACTGTTTCCCGACAGATCAGCAACTGTAAAGGCACTACCCAACTGGTCGGTAGCAAGCAGCAACTTCTGCCCGTCGCGGACCATAGCAGCAGCGTCACCGTCTTCATCATAACGCAGATGGACCACACCGGACTTGTCCTCCACCGCAGACAAAGTGATTAGATCTTCCCAGTGATACCGCTGAACAAGGTTGCCGTTGATAAGCTTTTCCGCGCGAAACCCGTTTTTATTAAAGCGGTATTCAATCTCCCTGCCGTCAGGAAGTTGCACCCCACAAAGCTGACCATTCTCCAGATAGCGGTAGCGGGTCAGAGCATACGAGTCTCTTTTACCCGCAAGGTAGCCGTCTTCATCATAGGAATAAGTGACTTCCCCGGCCTGAACGAGTTGACCATGTTCATTGTACTGGTATTCCACAGGCTGACCACCGGAGACCTGCGAAAAGACACGTTGCCCTATGCGGTTGTAGCGATACACTTCAACCGGCTTTCCCCCGTAATGAACAACCTGCAACCGCCCTTCCTCATCGTACTGATATTCAAAAGCATGGCTGGATTCTGCCGAGGCAAGAACTTTACCAGCGATACGCAGTGTTTCGTCCCTATCCACGCCCATGACAGCAAAGGTGTTCCGGGAATCGGGAGTCTGAAACTGTACAACCTCATCGGCAACTTCGTTGAGGTCCACGTTGTCACGCTTCAGCTCATCACGGATAGTCGGGCCAGTTCCAGCCTTGGGCATGCGGGATTTCAGAATGGACTGTTTCCCGCTAAGTATTTTCTTGAACTCAGCCTGAATTTCACTGCCGTAGGTAGTACCCTTCAATCCCTGAACTACGGGCAGACGAGGATTCTCCTGCATGAACTGGGCATGGACCATGCGCTTCAGTTTTGCATGCTGGGCCTTCGTCTCTTCCCATTCATAGTTTTTCAAATCCCAACGACGTTTGACTTCCGGTTTCATCATGGAAGGATACATGCGGTCTGAGGACGAAAACTCATCAAAGTCGGGTCTGGGATCAGCAAGATCTTCACCGGTCCTGCGATGAACAATCTTCCATAAGTTCTCGATCTGCATCTCTGGCGGTTCATTCTCGCCATAGAGAACAAGCCCGGTTGTCAGTTCTCCACGATCCCGTTTTTTCATCACATAGTCAGCAAAATTTACCATACCGTTTTTACCT
>DDLU01000196.1 GCA_002340305.1 Desulfovibrio sp. UBA2564 | reverse complement strand
ACGGCTCTTTTTATTCTGTCGTTTCATAATCACCCGAAGCTGAACTCAAAAGAAAAAGGGAAAACTACCGCTAATAATAGTTTTCCCTTTCATGAAAAAGCATAGACAAACTTAATCAGACTTACGTCCGTAGGTTTCATTTATAATCAACCATTTCCCGCCAATACGAGCAAATTCAAAAGATGGGGTAAATTTACCCCGCCCGTCATTGCTTCGATAATCCCAAGCAACCCTTGCGCTACATTTATCTCCATCAACCTTGAACCCGGTAATCTTGAACAACCGAAGTTTAAAGGAACTATCCAGCCAGTAGGAAGCACAGCGCGGAAGTCCCTCGCTAAAAGATGCCGACGTCAGGTTTTCTTTTGAATTACAGGGGAAAGACATGACCATTGCATTCTCTGCATACAATGCCCGGATAGCCTCAAAATCCCTCAAGTTATACGCATCCTTGTAATCAAAAAGGACATCTTTGATCTGGAACCTGATTTCATCTTCAGCAGAATTACCAGCGTAAACAGCTGAGCAAAGAACAACCAGCAACATCAAAATCGAAAGTAGAATTTTCTTCACAGCAAAACACCTTTTGATCCATTTTTTATGCAACTGAGTTCCTTTTAAAACAATTTAAAATAAAAATCAGCAAATCCCGTTCATATTACGCCACTTTTGCAGACACGCCTGAACCTCTTCAAAAGTTTCGTCAGGTTTTTTTCCGGTCGTATCAATGATACACTCAGCATTATGGTCCTCCTGAAACTCCACATCAACTCCGATGACCTTACCGAGATCTTTAAATTCTTTACCGGAGCGCTGACGTTCCAAAGCCTTTTCATAAAGCCCGGCCATAACCAACCCCTGCTGCCGACCGGATTCCCGCTTCATAGCCATATTTACCGGACAACGCAGATATACCTCGGCAAAATACTCAATTTTTTCACGAGCATCATTGCGCCAGCAAAGCTCATGTCCTGCTCCATCCAAAATAACACTACGCCCCGACTCCATAATTGAAATCGCATCCTCTACAAAAAGATTGTAAGCCCGCTGCCGTTCATCACAGGTATACTCAGGGTTGGATGTGTAAAGCTTGCGCCTTTTATCCATACAAAGCAGGACAACCTTAACCCCTTCCGCCTTTAGCTGTTCATAGAGTTTTCCGGCAATGGTGCTCTTGCCGCATGCAGGCAGTCCGGTAATCCAGACCGCCCAGTTTCTATTAACGCATATACCGCTCGAATTGGACATAATCGAAAACCTCATCCTCAAGAACATTCTCAATAAATCGCATTAACGCATCCCGCACTTCCTGTGGGTGGTCAGGATACCAGACCGGGGAAGCAATGACCAACCCCCTGAACACGAGAAAAGGAGCCATAACCTGCAGGACCTCAGTATCACCAGTCGTCTCAAGATACGTTTCCATATAGGTCATGTACAAAGTTCTAAACTTATTGGAAAATTTTCCACCAGCGTATAACCCAAAAAGAATATAATTAGTTGCCATACAGCACAAATCCCCGGCAGGCTCCCCCCACTCTCCCCGGCTGCGGTCAAGAACACTGAAACCGTCAGGACCGCCCATGAGCACATTCCACGGATGAAAATCCCCATGCACGGCACAAAGTCGGTGGGTGTAATGAAAAAGCTTCCAACGCCAGTCAATAAGCCTCTTCTCAAGGTGAATAAACCGTTCCTGCGAAAAAAAATCACAAGGATGTTTGAAAGCTTCATCCACTAACCCCATGATGCATTCACTGGAGCCGATCAGATCCCGAATGCGACGCATATACAGGTGGGGGTCATTTTTTTTACCCGAATGAATCTCAGCCAGCCATCCTGCAAGTTCAGCTGCGTTATGCTCATCCTGCGCCTGCAATTCCCCATTGCGGATACGGTCGAGATCATGAAAGTAATCGTAGCCCTGCAACTTTTCGTTAAGGATAAAAAATTCTTTGGGTTCATCAATGGGCCTCATTTCACCACGGCGGTTGATATAACCGATCCCCATAGGCTTCACATGCCGCGACAGGCTGGCTGAAGTTTCATACTGGAACATAAGCACGGCTGCCCGGTCCCAATAAAATTGATGCCCGTAGTTATCCCCTTTCATGACTGAAATTACGGTTTCACACTCTTCGCCGCCCACGCTAAACAGCACCAATAATGGCTTGCCGTAGCCGAATTTTTTCATGCCCTGCTTATCCAGCGACCCGATATCCCCGTAATCAACGAGGTTCGCCTTAGGCCCATAAGCCTCCTTTAAGTATGTATCAAGCATGGTGTCAGTGATTTCAATCATGATCCATCCTCCGGGTTTTAAACCAAGGATACAGGAACCGCACAATTACTTACAGATGTTTTTCGATAAAAAATAATACCAGCCCATTAAAACGAAAAAAGCCGGAATCCTATAATCAGGATTCCGGCTTGATATTCAAATAACTCAGTCAGCTTAATTCTAGAGCTTACCAAAATTTTCTTCGTAACGTGCCCAGAATTCATCTTCGGTGTAGGAATGTTCCTGAGTACCGAGTTTTTCAACGCAGTAAACAGCACTCACAGCACCTACATGGGCAGCTTCAACAAGGGTTTTACCCATAGCCAGACCTTTGATCAGCCCTGCACGGAAAGCATCACCTGCTCCGGTAGGATCTTCAACTGTTTCAGCCTTGGCAGCGGGGACTTTGGTTTCGCCGTCTTTTTCCACAACAAGACAACCATGCTCACCGAGGGTTATAATAATGGAATCGCAAATTTCCATGAGTTCGTCACGGGTCTTGCCTGTGGACTTCATGATCATTTCCAATTCGTAGTCGTTGGAGACGAGAATCTTACAACCGCCGATCATTTCCAGCAACTGTTCACCGCTGAATGCGGGGATATTCTGGCCCGGGTCATAAATGTAGGAAACACCCTTCTCACGGTAGATCTTGGGGAAATTCTGCATGTCATCAAGATTGCCGGGGGAAACAATTGCAAGAACATCTTCAGGATTCACACCGGAGAAATCATAATCGCAACCGTATTTCATGGCACCGGGGTTGAATCCGGTGATCTGGTTGTCAGATTTATCTGTAGTGATGTAAGCACCGGCGGTGAACTCATCGTCTACACGCTTGATGCCTTTGCGGGTGATTTTGTTATCGTCCAGCCATTTTTCATAGCCGTCGAAGTCCTTACCTACAGTTGCGAGAATCTCAGGCTTTTCATCAAGCATGGAGAGAGCGTAAGCAATATTTCCGGCAGTGCCGCCAAAGCGTTCATCAAGGCCGTCCACAAGAAAGCACACGTTCAGCATATGAATTTTATCAGGCAGAATGTGATCCGCGAAACTACCGGGAAAACTCATAATTCTGTCATAAGCCAAGGAACCGGAAACTAATATCTGCATTTATTTGGACTCCTGAATATTTTGGTTAGGCAAAAAAAATCTCTGCCCGCTTAAGTTCTGCGGACAGAGAGTATGCATTAATCGGTAATGAAGTCAATCAGGGTCAATTCAGACTTGTCTCCCCAATTGACCGAAGCCTTTTTACAGCTGTTTGCGGGGACATATCTGAATTATAAAACTCTCCTATAACATCAAGCATCAACTGATGAACTTCTTCGGATACAGTCTGATGAAAATTAAAAGACGGTAGCATGCACCGCTCCTTGGCCAACACCATGGATTTCCGGGCGCAAAAATCAAAACCTTCAGGTAAAATATCATTTCTGGCAGGCAACGACCCCTTTGCTATATTAACCCTGCGCTGAACAGACTTGTCCATAACTATTCGCGCCAGTTGAAGTTGGCCCGCAACATTTGCCGTCTCCCCTTTTGGAAAAGCAAACACATCTGTATTATTTAAAAAGAATTTCGCTGTTCCCGGTGCCGGAACACATAAAAAGCCCGTTCCCGGCTTAAGTCCGGCAGCCTTAAACACATTTTTGGCCCAATCCCCCATAAAAGTAATGGCGGCTTTTCCTTCCGCAACCAATTGTGCTGACTGTGTCCAACTTCTTCCAACCGGATCTTGATCACTATACTCCTTTACCCGGCGCAAGCACTCGAAAACACATAACATTGTTTTTCCACCAAGAGCATCTAAATCCAAATCCTGTAATGCTTTTTTATGGAAGTCCACCCCACCCAATCCAAGGACAAGATTCTCAAAAACAACCCCAACCTGCCACGGCTCGCTGCCAACAGATAAAGGGATAAAACCCGCAGCCTTAATTTTTCCCGCTATATCGAAAAGCGCATCCCATGTCTCAGGAACCCCTACTCCGACTACTTCAAGAATCCGGGGATTCAACCACATCCAGTTAACCTGCTGAATATTAACAGGCGCGGCAATATAGTGCCCGCCAAAACGAATCCCTTTATCAACGATAGGCGGCAAAAGCTTGTGCCAATTTTCAGACTCAGCAACATCATCAAGATTGAGCAGCACACCTTTTTCCGCCCACTCACTCACAGCAGGACCCATGTATGTCTGCATTACATGTGGACGGTGGCTCACATCCTCCCTGCTCGCCAGAACTTTGCGCATCCGGTTACCAGCCCCGCCTTCGAACATATAATCACTCCAATGATATCCAGCTCTTAGCAAAGCGGATCTGTATACTTGCAACATCTCCTTTTCGACATCATTAGTCCACCAATGGGCGACTTCAACAATTCGCCCCTGCCTTGAAACATCAGCGAAAAACCTTTTCATTCCGGATACTAAACGCGAATTGGAGTTCTTGCTCATAACAGCATAAACACCCTCATCTCCCTGCGACTCCTGCAAAACATCAAAAGCAAAAAAGTCATCAGGATCAAACCTTCTTTCTTTAGGAACGGATTCATTATATTGCTGAATAGCATGTTCCAGAACAGTTTCTCCCATCGCCACCAAATCCACTCGACCAATTTTGAAAAGTTTCAGCACCTGAACATCGGTGGTTACTTCCTGTACTTTTTTAAATCCGGCGCGATGCAGTTGTTCGCGTGTATATAAATCACGCTTCATACCGACAACGAAATTTTTTTTCATTTCAGTAATTGACTTTGAATTATCCAGAGCGTCACGCTTACGGTAGAGATAAAGGATTCTATTGGAAAATTTATGAATTAGATGAAATTTACTTTTATTATCGGAAGTTATCACAACCGGATAAGCAAGCACATTGGTTCCTCTTTCCGCAAAAGCCAAAACGCGTGCATTAGGAG
>DDLU01000175.1 GCA_002340305.1 Desulfovibrio sp. UBA2564 | reverse complement strand
GTGGATTTACCGGACCCGGAAGGACCACAGACCACCACCAACTGATCACGCGGGATATCAAGATTCAAATTTTTAAGGTTGTGCTGACGCGCACCTTCAATGTGGATAGATTTTTTATTCATGATAAGAGGCTGATTTGATGCGCTTCGCGCTTGTTAGTTTATTAAAATTTACCTTTGGCGGCCTAAACTATTTTAGTAATGAGGATTTATTTATCTATCAAATCCGTGAAAAAGCAGATTTTAAAACGGCCCAAAAGATAATATTCTTAAAGGGTGATCCGCAACAAAGGGCATGCAAAAACTTCTACCAAGGTTTCGCCGTGCTTTGCGATTGTTTAGATAAAATTAACACGAAAGGAGATAATAAGCACTTCTAAAAAGAAGGCAAGTATATTAGGAATGATTATTAATTATTTTTTGACCCTTGTTCGGGAATGCCCCATTTGCAGATGGTGCAGGTGGCAAAATTTTCTTCTACATCATCTAGCACGTGCACTACCATCAATCCCGCGGATTCCGCCAAATCCCGCACGCAGGGATCATATTCACCGGTGGTCAGATGCATGATGTCGCCGGAATAATTTCCCCCGGAAATTTCCTGAATGCAGGTCATCAGCTCAGTAAGTCCTTTCATGTAACTATCCAATCTGGTAAGTAAGGAGATTGCCGGAGGGCTGGAATTTGAAACTTGCTCGAAATCGCAGTGACTTGCAAAATAAGGCAAGAACTATTCAAAAACAGGTATTCAGATTCATCCGGTACTCTGCCATATTGCTTTTCAACGAAGACGAGTAAAGGTTTTTAACTTTTTAAAATATTTAATTAGGAGCATCATAATGAAATCCGCATTCAATTTCTACATTCCCACCAACATTGTTTTCGGTCCCGGCCGCATCAAAGAACTGGCATCCATGGAACTGCCCGGTAAAAAAGCACTCATCGTTACCACCAGCGGTAAGTCAGTAATCAAATTCGGCTACCTTGACATGGTGAAAGATGCGCTTAAGGCTCACGGCATTGAATCCGTGGTCTTCAACAAGATCCTGCCCAACCCCACCCTTGACCACGTTATGGAAGGCGCACAGGTTGCCCGTGACAACAACTGCGATTTCGTTATCGGTCTCGGCGGCGGCAGCCCTATCGATTCCGCAAAATCCATCGCCATCATGGTCAACAACCCCGGCAACTACTGGGATTACATTGCAGCGGGAACAGGCAAGGGTAAGCCGGTTACTGAACCTGTCCTGCCTCTGGTAGCCATCCCCACAACCGCCGGAACCGGAACAGAAGCTGATCCGTGGACCGTTATCACCAACATGGAAACTCAGGAAAAAATCGGTTTCGGCCTCGTACCCGAGACCTTCCCGGTCATCTCCATCGTTGACCCCGAACTCATGCTCAGCATCCCCGCACACCTGACCGCTTATCAGGGTATGGACGCATTTTTCCATGCAGCAGAAGGCTACCTCGCCACTTGCAGTCAGCCCGCAAGTGACCATTTCGCGCTCGGTTCCATTGAACTGATTACCAAGTTCCTGCCCCGCGCAGTGAAAGACGGCTCTGACTTAGAAGCCCGTACTGCACTTGCATGGGCCAGCACCCAGTCCGGTCTGGTGGAATCCACTTCCAGCTGCATTTCCCAGCACTCCATGGAACACGCCCTGTCCGCATTCGATCCCTCTATACCCCACGGCGCAGGCCTGATCATGCTGAGTATCCCCTACTTCACCTTCATGGCTGAAAAATGCCCCGAACGCTTCCCCGCCATGGCAAAAGCAATGGGTGTAAACGTAGACGCTCTGCCTGAAAACGAACGCCCCATGGCCTTCATCACCGCACTTGCCGGCCTGATCAAATCCATCGATTGCGACGGTCTGAACATCAACGACTTCAAGCTTGAAAAGTCCCAGTGCGCAGCTCTCGCAGACAACGCCATGACCGCTATGAGCTTCCTCTTTGACCTTGATCCTTACAAAATGACCAAGGAAGAGTGTGTGGCTATTTTTGAGAAGGCTTTTGAAGCCTAGAAATTGGATTAATTCATTAAATCGCAAAATTATTCTGACAGAACAATTCTAGTAGAATAGAAAATATTATTCTCTTGGAATAATTCAGTGCTCTTGTAGAGCAAAATAGGACTCCCCTTACTCGGTTTGAGTAAGGGTGAGTCCTTGATTTAAAACATTCGAATCAACCATTTTCTGAACACCGGGTCTACAAGCTCCCAACCATTCTTTTCATCACAGATCAAGTCTTGCAAACTTAGATGCTTTACTGCTTTTTGCACCCCGCCGGACGAAAGATTTGTTTCCTTTAAAAAGCTCTGTGAAGTAACCTTACTTCCCGGATATTTTGCCAGCCCAACCAGCAAGCCAAGTTGGACAGGAGTCAAACCATCCACAATCCCCTGATAGGAATATCTCTCGCTTGCCAGCAGTGAATCAAAGCACTCCGCAACATCATCAAGGCTTGGATCAGTCCCCATCCCAAACAGCAAATAGCTGAACAGTTGTGCGTAGTACGGATACTGCTCAACCAGAGTAGAAACCGACGCTGCTGCTTCCGCTGAAATTGATTTACCGCCCTTTGCGAAAAGCCCTACGATATAATTCACAAGATCGCTATGCGGCAGCGGAGGAAGTTCCATCAAAAGAGTACTGTTGTAGAAAGGACGGTGCCTGTCAGTGAAGATAGACTTAAGGATACGCCGTCTGCTGCCTGCAAAAACATACCCTGCACCGTGCATCTGGATATGAGTCCGCAATAACGCTTCCGTCTTCCCCTTATCAATCTCCACAATATCCTGAAATTCATCCATGGCGATATGCACAGGCCTATTCGCCTTTTCAGCAAATCGCCCGATCTCCAAGAGCAGAGACTCAAGTAGGTCATACCCGGAGATTCCTTCGGATGCGCGTACATCTATCTGTATTCCACCATCTTCTGTGGGAGTAAAAACAGGACGGTAAGTCTTAAAAAAATCCAGCAAGGCCTTTTTTCCTTTCTCGAAAAAGGAAACATATTCACCCAGTCCTTCATAGACAGCCCGTGCAAGCCTTGAAGCTAGGTCCTCCACGGACATGACCCGATAAAAATCTACATAAAAAACATATGCTCCCTTATCGTGCATTTCTTTCTGCGCACGTTTGATCAGGGAAGTTTTTCCATATCTGCGAGGGGAAAAGAGAGTGACATTGGCACCGTTCATGCCATGCGAAATCAAATCGGAGAGTTCTTTTTCCCGATCACAAAAAGGATCGCTGGGGCGCAAGGTATTGAAGCGGAACGGATTATTCATGACATACTCCAAATTATTCTATCAAAATATTAAATTTTATTCTCTTGGAATTATTCTAGTGGAATAATTTGGTTTGTCAATAAAACCAAAAAAATCCCTGCCTCAAAAAGACAGGGAGTTTTCTTCAAAACATCAAAACACGCATAGCACCAATATATTAAGCCCCGACATGCTCCTTGTAAGCCTGTACGGTGTTAATCAGAAGCTGGGCAATGGTCATGGGACCTACTCCGCCGGGGACCGGGGTCATGGCGGATGCTACGTCTTCCAGTGCTGCGTAATCGCAATCACCGACCAGACCTTCGTCAGTGCGGTTGATACCTACATCAACAACTACTGCACCGTTTTTAACCATTTCTTTCTTAATAAATTTAGGGATGCCGATGGCGGCAAATACGAAATCTGCAGCTTTGACTTCCTCGGCAAGGTTGTCTGTGCGGGAATGGCAGACAGTTACGGTGGCGTTTGCGAAATCACCGTACTGCATGAGCATCATGGCAAGGGGCTTACCAACGATGTTGGAACGGCCTACAACTACGGCTTTCTTGCCGGAAGTGGGCAGGTTGTAGCGTTCCAGCAGAGTGATGATACCTGCGGGGGTACAGGAACGGAAGCCGGGCAGGCCGAGCATGAGCTTGCCTACGTTCATGGGATGGAAGCCGTCAACGTCCTTGCCGGGATCGATGAGTTCGAGGCAGCGCTGGCTGTCCAGTCCTTTGGGCAGGGGCAGCTGCAACAGAATACCGTCGATGGTCTCATCTGCATTGAGCTTCTGGATCAGAGCTTCAAGCTCTTCCTGGGAAACGGATGCATCAATACGGTGGGCAGTGGAAACAATACCTGCTTTTTCGCAGGCGATTTCCTTGTTGCGCACGTAGACCTGAGACGCAGGGTCCTCGCCGACCAAGATAACGGCTAAACCGGGTGCGCGACCGTGTTTTGCTTTGAGTCCGTCTATCTCTACTTTCAGCTCTTCACGAATAGTAAGAGCTGTTTCTTTACCATTCAAAATCTGCATTGAAATTTCTCCGCTGTTTTATGGCCTGTGGGTGCCAAAGCAATATTGTAATTTCCCGCGACTGGCAAGAAGACATTATGAATCAAACAACACAAATCCACACTCCATAAACAAACAGGGCTGCGGAAATATTCCCACAGCCCTGTGATAAGCAAATAAACGTCAGCATTGTGCTGAACTGTTCATCCTAGTCTTCACCGAAGAAAGCTTCCTTCAGAGCGGGACCGTAGTAAATGCCGTCATCTTCAAGGTCTTCTTCGATGCGCAGCAGCTGGTTGTACTTGGCGAGCCGGTCGGAGCGGCAAAGGGAGCCGGTCTTGATCTGGCCTGCATTGAGACCTACTGCGAGGTCTGCGATGAAGTGGTCGCTGGTTTCGCCGGAACGGTGGGATACAACGTTGGTATAACCTGC